>JAFVZN010000036.1 GCA_017508135.1 Lentisphaeria bacterium
GCAGAGCGAGGTCTCCGGAAAATCGACTGCAACCGTCGAGTGCGAAGCACGAGCGGCGAGGCGGCTCTCCCGCCGCCGCAGGGAGATTTTTTGGAGTAGAACCCGCCGAAGTTTTGATTTCACAAGAAATGAGACAATAACTTTATATGAAGTTTTTAAACTGAGCTTTACCCTGTTTATTGACAGCGATACCTTCAATTTCCACCAGCCATCCCGGACGGCACACCGGTCCCCGGACATAGATGAAACCGGTATTCGCACTGAACCGCCGTTCCACGACCGCTTTCACGATCGGATAATCCGCCGCATCACGCAGATAAACGACCGCCTGCTTGAGATCAGCAAGCGTTCCTTCGCCCTCGGCGAGCAATGCTTCAATATTGTCGGCGATCCGTTCGGTCTGTCTGCCGACATCGTTGAGGAACAATATATTGCCCTCTTTGTCGATACTTGCGGTACCGGAAATGTAGTAGTGCGACCGGTCACCGTAGATCATCCGGGTCGCCCGTTCAAAGGTGACTCCGTAGATGCTGGTCGGAGAAAGATTTTCCAACGCGTACAAATATTGTATCTGCTCGCGTTCATGCCGGTAAACTGCCAGAGAATCCATCCGCACCAGACGGTCATACCGTTCAGATTGACCTTCGATACCGGTGCTTGCAATGTAATGGGTATCGGAAGTCAAACCGCACCTGGAAAAATATTCCCGGCGGGATTTGACCAATCCGGCATAATTATTATCCACATCGCGGCAGTATATCCATGTCCGCAGCAAATTGTTTTCAATGCTTCCATTGCGTTCAGAGATCATCCGGTCGACCGCAACAAACTCATCATGCATCTGCGCTTCACTGCCGGAACTGTTCAACTCCGGCGTGTTGAAAAAGTGCAGATCAAAATTTTCCAGATTCCACTCCCCTCCCCGGTGCATTGCCGCTTCCGGGAGATGCCACGCTTCCAACGCCGCCCGCGCGCCGTTGACCGGCGGCTGTCCGATAAGCACCAGCACACTGCCGAGCGCGCCGAAGATCCGTTTGGCACACTCCGCCTGATTGGTGATATCACTCAAATGCAATTTGACCCACACCGGAGTAAATCCGGACAACATCGAAATATAACGGCTGTAAAGTTCTTCACACTCTGCCGCAAAATCCTTTCCCGGAACCGCTGTGAGTGTGCAAAACATCTCATCGAGACCTTTTCCGGTAGAAAATAATGTACGCTCACACATTCATTCACCTCAAAACACAATAAAAAATTAACCGCCCGCAAAGGCTCCGATACCCCTGCCGGACGGTTAAATATAGCATTGTAAAAACAAATTTACAAGTGCTTTTTCCGATAATTGTAATATTTTATCAACGGCGCACACAAACCGAGCGCGGCCAGCAGTAAAATTACGCAGACCACATCGCCGTATTTCTCCATATCAATGGAGATATCATGCTGTGCCATCACACCCGCAGCGATCGCCACTCCCAGCATCGCGAGGAAGAAAATCAGCAGCCGCGATATCTTGAACGCCTTCCGTTCATTGACCAGGCCGATGAAGTTGGCAAAGGCGGCGACCACCGCAAATATACCGATCATCATCAAATTGACGTTTCCCATCTCAGGCGAAAAGCTCCAGCCCAGCGCGATAAATATCGCCGCCAGCGCAAAACTGTTCAACGCTCCGGTGGTAAAGGGGAAGCTCACCGCCGCCCACACCGGATTGTTCAACGCCGTCAGCACCCGGCGGCTCTGGGTAACCCGTTCAAAGAGCGAAGAGAACAAAAAGAATATTCCCGTCACCACAAGTTCCGAAGCGTACATTTTCATCGTAAACACCCCCTGCAACTTGTACAACAGCGGCGAGATACCCAGCACGGAGACGAACATCCACGTCTTGAAGAGAAACAACCGGTTCGACGACGGTGCCGATACCCCGGAACAGATCAGTGTGAATCCGCCGACGACACTGACCATCGTCCGGATCGCGATCAACATTCCGAACTTATCAAAGCTCACTCCGCCGATAAGGACAAACGTCTGCGGCAGCAGAACCAGCATCGCCGCGATCGAACCGAGATCGAATTTTCCCCGGCTGCGCGGTTTGAGTGAACACAACGCAAGTGTCAGAGTTCCCCAGGAGAGTGTGGCGCAGACGACCGCCCAGGAGTATTCCAATGTCCGGAACGAGTTGAACGATGCAAGTTTGGGATTGGCATTCGCCGTCTCAGTGACAAACTCATTGATGACCCTGACTGCCGGTACATATTTGAACACTAACGACGGCAGTATTCCGGCGAGCAGCAGCACGGCAAACATCTGGCACATCAACGCCAGAAACTTGCCCAGCGCAAGTTTCCACGCCGGTGTGCAGGTGGTTATCCCCGGCGAAAATGCCGGATCCCCCAGCTCCAGCCGCCACCGTCCGGCAGAGGAACCCAGAATAAACAGCAATCCGAAAAATGCCGCCGCAAAAATCCCCAGCTGGAAGAGAAAAACCGCGATATAACCCGGAACATCTTCCGCCCCCATAGTACGCAATGCGTCAAGGGTCGGAGCCTTCACCTTCCAGGCAAAACCGACCATCACCCAGCTCAATACCGCCAATCCGGCACCGATCTTCGACGGGACTCCACGCAAGAACTGCCGCATCTCTTTGATAAACATCGCCTGCATATTACACCTCTCTTCCAGTGACATCGAGGAAAAGTTTTTCCAATTCCACCGTGCGGTCGACCCGCCGCAACCATCCCACCGGGAAGCGGCACTCGCCCATGGCGATCAGCAGCCGGGCAAAATTGACACATTCGATCTCGCACTCAAAAATCCGTCCGTTGCGAACCAGATTACGCACACCGCTGCGCATGACCAACTCCTGCACCAGTATGTCGGAAACATCGCCCAGCGCATTGAACGAAATCTTTTCAAAAGGTGCTTCCGCCGCCGCGACCGCCGTTTCCAGCGTGCCGTAACGGAGAACACGTCCCCGGTCGATAATGACCACGCTGTCGACCATGTTTTCCAATTCCGCGAGGATATGCGATGACAAAAAGATCATCTTGCCGCGATCGGCAAGTTTTTTCAACATCGTATATAATTCGATACGTCCCCGGGGATCAAGTCCTGCAGCCGGTTCATCCAGCAGCAGCAGTTCCGGGTCATGGATAAGCAGCCGCGCCAGCGAGACCCGCTGCTTCATACCTTTGGACAGCTCCGCAAGTTTCCGCGGAAGAAAAGCCGCCACTCCGGAAAATTCCGCCATCTCATCAAAGCGTTCCCGGCGTTTATCCTTTTCGATAAAGGAGTTGATGAAAAATTCCAGATACTCTTTCACCGTGATATCCGAAGCATCCGGCAGTGAATCCGGCATGAAACCGATACGCCGCCGCATCTTCTCCGGATAGTCGATCATGGAAACGCCATCAAGAAGCACATCACCGCTGTCCGGCTCCTCCAACGCACACATGATACGCAGTGCGGTGGTCTTACCGGCACCGTTGGCACCGACAAAACCGACGATACCACTGCCGGACAACTCAAAACTCACCTGATCAAGCGCCGTTATCATGCCGTAACGCTTGGTCAGTTTATCGACAACAAGTTTCATGCCTAATTCCCCTTTCAAACATTACCCGATACACCCCGGTACCATGTCAACGGTGAACGTCGATCACAACACCGGAAAACAGATCCATAACCTCGTGTACGACCGGATTTTCGGCCGCTTTACGCAACGCCTGCGGTTCATCGTTGGCGACACTGCGCCGTCCGGAACCTCCGATGGCGGATGCGTTTTTATCCTCTGTGGCGGCGATGACCTCTGCGGCAAGCGGAACGACCTGAGTTTCGCTGATTTCTTCAAGATTATCGCCGTCATCGCCAGTGTCGCTCCCGCAGGAGGAAGTGACTTCATTTTCCGCAACGTCAGCAACATAAACTTCCGTTTCCTCCGCCACAGCGGTGATTTCCTCAACGACCGGAGCTTCCTCAACCGGAGCTTCCTCAACCGGAGCTTCCTCAACCGGAGCTTCCTCAACCGGAGCTTCCTCAACCGGAGCTTCCACGGCGGAAACTTCAATGGCAACTTCGGGAACAACTTCTTTCTCTGCGACCGGTTCAGGAACAACTTCGGGAACAACTTCTTCCTCTGCGACCGGTTCAGGAACAACTTCGGAAACAACTTCTGCCTCTGCGACCGGTTCAGGAACAACTTCGGAAACAACTTCTGCCTCCGCAACAGGAGCTGAAACGACTTCGACAGTTTCAACTGCCGCCGCCGGAGCGATTTTAGTTTCGATCACCGGAAGTTTGTCCAGAAACTGCAGTTCACCGGCACCGCGCAGCTGATTCAACCGCGCTAAAATATCGTTGAGCCGCACCGCGTGCGCTTCACGCATCGCCTTGAGCAATATCGTTTCCAGAAAAACCTGCTTGTTCAACGCATCATGCAGCACTCTGCCTACCGGAGATATCGTTTCCAGCAAAATCTGCACCGTATCCGCCGGGGCAAGTTGCGCCAGACGGCGGTAATTTGCCACGGCTTCAGCACCGTCATCAAGGAGTTCTTCCGGATTTTTCAATATGGTACACAAATTCACTGCGCGCAACGCAGAGAGAATATCGTCAAACAGCGTCTCCAGATTCTTCCCCTTTTTCGCCAGCGCACCGATACGCGCAACCACACTGCCGGGCTGATTGCCCAGCATCGCTTCCAGAATCGCATCCAGTTCCCGCCGTCCGGTCAAGCCGAAAAGCGACAACACCTGCTCTCCCGTGACCGATGAACCATCACCACCTGCAAAAAATGCGATCATCTGATCCAACAGCGACTGCGCATCCCGCATACCGCCTTCGGCGGCACGCGCCACAGCAGAGATCGCATCATCATCGATATTCACCTTTTCCGTATCGGCAATAAGCCGCAAACGCTCCATTATCAACCGCGTCGGTATCGGCAGCAGATCGAACCGCTGGCAGCGCGATATGATCGTCGGCAACACCTGATGGACTTCGGTAGTGGCAAAAATGAATTTCACATGAGCCGGCGGCTCATCCACAGTTTTCAGCAGCACGTTCCACGCCGCCTTGCTCAACATGTGGACTTCGTCGATGATATAGATCTTATACCTGCCGCCGACCGGACTGGTCAGAGCATTGTCCGCAAGTTCCCGCATATCCGCCGTGGAGTTGTGGCTGGCGGCGTCAACTTCAAAAACAGCCAGACTGCGCTCTGCGGCGATGGAACGGCAGCTTTCACACTCACAGCAGGGATTGCCATCGACCGGACGTTCACAATTCAACGCCTTGGCAAAGATACGCGCCAAGGTGGTCTTTCCGATACCGCGGGGACCTACGAACAAATACGCGTGTGCTGTTCTGCCGGAACTTATCGCATTCCGCAACGTTCTCACCACATGCTGCTGCCCGACCACATCCCGGAAGGTTTGCGGCCGCCATTTACGCGCGATGACCTGATATTCGCTGCTCATTGTACACTTTCCAATGCTTCACGCTGAAGCGTAAATATCTGTTTGAGCCCATGTTCAGCCAAATCCAGAAGTTCATTGAGTTTTGCTCTGCTGAAAGGTGCGCCTTCCGCCGTACCCTGAACTTCGACCAACTCTCCGCTTTCGGTCATGATAACATTCATATCCACTTCGGCGCGGTGATCTTCGTCATAACACAGATCCAGCATCGGCACACCGTCGATGATACCGACACTGACCGCCGCCACCAGATTTTTAAAGGGATTCGCGTTCACCGGAAAAATCCGCCTGCAGCCGATCGCCAACGCCAGTGCCGCGCCGCTTATCGCCGCGCACCGCGTACCGCCGTCAGCGTTGATGACATCACAATCCAGATATACCGTGCGCTCGCCCAGCATTTCCAGATCCGCCGCCATCCGCAGAGAACGCCCGATCAGCCGCTGGATCTCCACGGTTCTGCCGCTTTGCTTTCCGGCAGATGCTTCGCGCCGTACCCGTTCGCCGGTCGCACTGGGGAGCATACCGTATTCGCTGGTGATCCAGCCGCCGGGAACTTTCTGACTTTTCATCCACTGCGGAACCTTGTCTTCGACGCTCATAGCGACGATCTCGCGCGTATTACCGCAACTGACAAGCAGTGATGCAAGCGGATGGGATTGGTAATCCAATGTAAAATTCACCGGGCGCAACTGGTCGTAAGCCCGGCCGTCGATTCTAACTACTTTAGACATGATGAACAGAATCTTTCTTCTATGTGCCGGTTGCAACTGTAAATTTTATCCGGATCGCGCTGATCCCGGAAAAAGTTCGTTCTGTTTCCGCTGTCAGAAACAAAATCAAAAAAATAAAGCCGCGTACAGATGACCCATGGCCTGCCAAAAATCGCGTAGGGCTGCTTGGTTCCCCACCTGACCCGGTTGGCGTTTTTAACAGCGCACGGGGTCCGTAACGCGGCATATCATATAACTTACACCGTTTTATGGAAAATTTCAAGTAAGAATTGCAATTCTTTTCTCAAATTTTTCCGCTCCACGACCCGGTCGATCAAACCTTTGTTCAACAAGAACTCCGCCGTCTGAAACCCTTCCGGCAAAGTTGACTTCGTCGTCTCCTGCACGACACGCGGTCCGGCAAAACCGACCATCGCGCCGGGTTCCGCCAGAATGATATCTCCAAGAGAAGCAAAACTGGCAGTAACACCGCCGTATGTCGGATTGGTCATGATAACGATATATCCCAAACCTGCCTCACGATGACGCGCCAGCGCACCGCTGGTCTTTGCCATTTGCATCAAACTCAAGATACCTTCCTGCATCCGGGCACCGCCGGAGGCGGTCACCAGCACCACACTGCGGCGGTTTCCGGTGGCACGTTCGATCATCCGGGTGATACGTTCACCGACCACGGAACCCATGGACGCGCCCATAAAACTGAAGTTCATCACACCGAGCGAAAACGGGATCTGGTTCAAAGTGGCATATCCGCAACGGATAGCTTCATTTTCTCCGGTCTTGCGGATGTTTTCCTTCAACCGGTCGGCGTAACTTTTGGAATCAAAAAACTCCAGCTTGTCGACCGAACGCAGTTCCTCATCTTCCGCAACGAAACTTCCTTCATCGGTAAGAAGTTTGATCCGGGCATCGGGACTCATCGCCAGATGATATTCGCAACACCAGCACACCTGCAAGTTGTCTTCCAACCGGTCGATATACAACGTCTGACCGCAATTTTTGCACTTTATCCAGGTGCCGTCAGGAATGACCATCTTGTTGCGTTTGCTGATGCTCAATGTCGAGTATTTACCGCTGCTGAAAATCGCCATATCAAAGTCCTTCCACTTATTTCACCAGTTTGGAAACCGCTTTGAACACCGGATTTCCGGCATCCCGCAGCAACATGAACAATACGCTTTCACCGGGAAGCACCGTGGCTCCATGATCGCGCATCGCCTGAAGTGCCCACTCCTGATCGCTGCTCTTGCGGCTGTTGACCGCATCTGCGACCACGATCACTTCGTAATCCTGCTCCAGAGCATCGAAAACGCTCTGCAACAAACAAACGTGCGCCTCAACGCCGCAGAAGATCAGAACTTCCCGCCGCCGCGCTGCCAGCGCAGTACAAAACTCACTTGATCCGAATACCGAAAACGATGTCTTGGCGATGACCGGAGTATTTTCTTTGAGCAATCCTGACAATTCCGGAACCGTCGCTCCCAATCCTTTCGGGTACTGCTCAGTCACGATCACATCAAGCCCAAGCTCATTGACACCGTTGAGCATCAGCATATTACGCTCAAGCACCTTTTGCGGATCATTCATCGCCGGCAGCAATTTCTGCTGCATATCGATCATCACCAGCGCGGCATTTTCTACGGTCGGAAATTTCATATTGTCTCGTCTTTCGTTAAATTTCGCCCAACAGCTTTTTCACTCCTGCCAGCTTCACGCATACGCAGAAAAGATCCATCGCCAACTGGAGTTCTTTGCAATCAGGATAGGTCGGAGCGATACGGATATTACGGTCGCGGGGATCGCACTTGCCGGGGAACGTGGCTCCGGCACCGGTCATGGTGACACCGGCTTGCCTGGCAAGACGCAAGGTTTCTTTTGCGCAGTTGTCCATCGTATCCAAAGCAACAAAATATCCGCCTTTCGGGGCGGTCCAGGTGGCAAATCCGCTTCCGGCAAGTTCCCGTTCCAACGTGTCGGCAACGATCTCAAATTTGGGACGCAGTTCCGCCGCGAGCCGTTCCATCTGCGCTTCCAGGCCTTTGGCATCTTTCAGGAACTTCAACGTCCGCAACTGATTGACCTTGTCATGACCGATGGTCTGGATGCCCATGTGTTTGAGAATGAACGCCCGTTCATCGTAACTCGCCGCCATCATGGAAACACCGCCGCCGGGGAAAGTGATCTTACTGGTGGAGAAGAAGTAATACGCCCGGTCAGGATTGCCGCCGGCTTCGCACGCAGCAAAAATATCCGCAAGTCTGGTCTTGCCGTACAGATGATGCACCCCGTAGGCATTATCCCAGAAGATACGGAAATCCGGTGCCGCCGTCTTCATCTTGCCCAGACGGGCGACGACCTCATCGCTGTAACAGATCCCCTGCGGATTGCTGTACAGCGGCACACACCAGATACCTTTGATCGCGGGATCTTCCGCGACCAGTTTTTCCACCGTATCCATGTCCGGCCCGTCGCTGTTCATATCGATCGGGATCATCTCGAAACCGAACTCTTCAGTGATCGCAAAATGGCGGTCATATCCGGGACTGGGACAGAGAAATTTCAGCTTGCCCTCTTTCGCCCAGGCAGAACTCTTGGAAGTACCGAACATCATCAAACGCGCCATGGCATCATACATGAGCGTCAAACTGGCATTGCCGCCGATAATAATGCGTTCCGGGTCAAGCCCCAGCACTTCACCGAAGAAACTCCGCATTTCCGGAAGTCCTTCCAGCACTCCGTAATTACGGCAATCCGTACCGTCTGCGGCACACCATTCATCCATTTCAGCCAAAAGTGCGGAATTGCAGTCAAGCAGCTCCGGCGCCGGTTTTCCGCGCGCCATATTCAGACTGAGTTTCATACCGGCGAATTTATCATATTCCGCCTGCAATTTGACTCTCAACGCTTCAAGTTCACTTTTTGCCAACGCGGTACAATTTAAACTCATTACTTTTCATCTCCCAGAGTGAATGTTTATTGACAACTGCTCCAGTAAAAACATGATCAAACACAATACGTTTACTTAATGTAGCACCGGAATGCCATTTTTTCAAAAAAGTTCAAGCTGCTGGAACGATTTTTTTGAATTTTTTTCTTCCTCCGCCGCCGTATCCGCCTCAACGGGATCGCTCTTTTGAACGAAATCAAACAGCGGCATGTCACCGTCATCTTCGATCACGGAAGCATTTTCGACTCCGCCAGGCGCATCTTCCGGCAGCTCTTTCAGTATGGAGTTGAATTGATTATCCCGGCATATCTCCGCGATTTCCCGCCACGCCGGAGCGGCAGCCGTCAACATTCCGGGAAGCTCGTTTTCCAATTCAGGAGCCATTCCGGTACGCAACCTCACCAGCTCCCGGTTGCGCCGCAGCAACTCAAAGTTGCCATCAAGCCTTTTGAAAAAGCGGCTCTTTTCGATCAGCGACACATCCTCCAGCCACGTTTCCGCGCCGCCGTAAGTTGAAAGCAGTTCCACGGCACTTTTCGGACCGATGCCCGGTACACCGTTGATATTATCCGATGCATCGCCCAACAGTGCCAGATAATCGACGATCAACTCCGGTGCCACGCCGAACTTTGCCGTAACTTCGCTGATACCGCGCTCTTCAAAGTCGCCTTTGCTGCCGTTCTGCGGAACCAGCATCGTGACATTGCTGTTGACCAGCTGCGACAGATCCTTGTCCGAACTCACGATCTGCACCCGGCAGGAATTTTCACACCGCCGGGCGATCATCCCGATCAGGTCGTCGGCTTCAAATCCGGGAAGTTCAAACAGTTTCCACCCGAATGCGGCGGCTATTTTTTTTATCAGCGGGATCTGTGCTTTCAGCGCATCCGGCATCGGCGGACGGTTGGCTTTATAATCCGGAGCCAGCTTCAAACGGAATTCAACTTTTCCGGAATCAAAGAGCATTATGCGGCGGCGGTCCGGATAACTTTTTTCCAGCTTCAACAACAACCGGGTAAACACATACGCCGCATTGACCGGCTCGCCCCGCGCATTGTTCAGCTCCCGTATCGCGTAAAATGAACGGAATATCTGACTGTAAGCATCAAGAAGCAGTACATCATTATCCATTATTGTCCATCTCCATGAAAAAAAGCCCCGGATAACGGAAACAGCACATCCGTTGAGGAGTGATATTGAAGAGGAGAAATTCTCTCAGACATACTGTCTCCGTATCCGGGTCATATTTACCTTACACTTGAATATCAGCCGGACTTTCCATCGGGAAATGTCCACAGCGTATAACCGCTGCGCCGCTCCAATTTCAACCGGGAATAGAAGTTCTCCGTCCCGGGTTCTCCGACCAATCCGATCCAATCCACACCGCACCGGCGCAACTCCTGTTCCAAATGCCGGATTATCCCGGAACCGATACCGCGCTTGCGGTATCCGGCATCAACAACGACATCTTGGATATACGCATCCGAACAGCCATCGGAAACCGCTCTGCCGAAGCCGATCAGATCGTCACCGGCAAACACTCCGACCGCCGTTTGAGTCTGCTTCAACATCGGAACCAGAAACTCAGCTCTGTCCTCCGGAGCTATCCATCCGGCTCCGATGTAGAGCCCCCGGAGCTGCGCCAAAGCCTTTTCCGGAAGTTCAGTTACCGTGCGGTATTCGACCATATCAAAGCAGACCGGCAGCTTCATCCACGCCGAAGCGGATGTTCATGCACTGGATCGCCTGACCGGAAGCACCTTTGGTCAAATTGTCAATACAGCTGGTCACGATGATCTTACCGGTGCGGGCATCATAGTTGTAACCGATTTCACAGCAGTTGGTCATAAAAACATACTTGGTATCGGCACAGCGTTTGGCGGGCAGCACCCGGACGAACTGTTCTTTGCCGTAGGCTTTTTCATAAACCTCGCCGATCTTCTCCAGCGTGCAACCTTCAGCGGCATTGAGAATGATCGTGGAGTTGATACCGCGGTTCAACGGTGCCAGATGGGGGATGAAGTTCAGCACGACTTCATCGACACCGGCGGCAAAAGCCAATTCCTGTTCGATCTCCGGCAAGTGACGGTGTCCGACCGGAGCATAAGCCTTGATGCTTTCGTTACACTCCGGGAAAATGTAGGGCAGATCGACTTTCCGTCCGGCACCGGAAACGCCGGAACAGCTGGAAATAATGATACCATCCGTGCGGGCGATCTTCGCCGCAAGCAGGGGTGCCGTCGGCAAAATGCTGCTGGTGGGATAACATCCGGCACAGGCAACGAGGTCAGCGGTCTTGAGCTGTTCACGGTAAAGTTCCGGCTGACCGTAAACCGCTTTCTTGAGCAGTTCCGGCGCGGGATGTTCATCTTTGTAGTACTCTTTATACTTTGCCGTACTCTTCAAACGGAAGTCGGCGGAAATATCAAAAACTTTGACTCCCGCCTCCAACAGAGGAATGGCAAATTCGGTGGCAAGTCCGTGGGGCAGAGCGAGAATAGCCGCATCAAAATTCTTGGCGGCCATCGCTTCATCGGGGGTAACGAACTTCAGCGGCACACCGGTAAAACGGGGAAACACGCTTGCCACATTCTCTCCGGCATTCTTCCGGGAAGTGATCGCAGTGATCTCAGCATACGGATGACGCAAAAGCAAACGCAGCAACTCTTCTCCGGCATATCCGGCAGCACCGAAGACTGCAACTTTTATCTTACTGTTCATAACACTGTTCTCCTCTTGAAGTAAAGTTGAAATTGCACTTGTTAAAATATATCACCGCAGATGATTTTTTCAAGTCCGTGCCGGTGCGTTCCGGGCAAAAAAAAAGAAAGCCCCCCGCAACCTGCGGCGGATCATGGCTGATCCGGTAACGCGGGATCGCTATGCAGGGGCTCCTCGCCCCCGCACCCCCTTGCGTTGGGCTGCCGCAATGCGGAGTTCCTCTTGGAGCGGGGATTCGATTAGGCGCAAAAAGTCACTGGCTTGATGTGGGGGCTCCTCGCCCCCACACCCCCCGGCAGGGCGCGCAAGCCCTGCACCGGAGTATGGAGCTGGTATGCCGGGCTTCTTTCGGCTACTCTAAATGTGCCAAAATAGTGAAAAATCTGTCGCCTTTTCTGGCGGCAGATTTTTCACTATTTTGTCACGGGTTCAGCCTGCGGGGGCCCTCACGTCCCCCGCACC
>JAFVZN010000037.1 GCA_017508135.1 Lentisphaeria bacterium
ATTGTGTCTTTATCCCGGTATTTACGGCTTGACAAATGGATTTTTTTGTGGTATATTCACTGTGTATACTGTAAAACCTTTATTTTTCATGAGAGATGAAATTTCAAGGTCAGGTGTACTTTGCTGAACTCAAAACTTTGAAACGACCATTGATCCAATCAACAGGAGGTATGAAAATGAAAAAAATGGTTTGGTTTGCTTGTGTCGTGCTGGCTCTGGGATCTTTCTCTGCTGCCGCCGCAGAGGTTCTCAATGTTCCCAAATGGGCAGAGGGATTCAAGGAAGTCGCCGAAAAAGGTTCCCCGGAAGATGTCGACTGGGAAGAGGTTGCCAACTTGGGAAGCAATGGTAATGTTCGCGTGTTTTTTGATTCCAAAAAAAATCCTGAAATTTACATTATTGGTGAATCTTCTATTCCGACCACAATGAACGCGGTTCGAGCCAAACAGTTTGCCCGTAAAGAGGCTGAAATCAATGCTAAAGCTGCATTCGCCAAGTGGTTGCAGGAGCATTTCGCCGTTAAAGAAGAGAACGAAAGAAAAACTCTTGTCGTTATCAAAGGAGGACAAGGCGGACAGAGCGAAGGCAGTGAAGATCGCACGTTGGATAAACGTCTTGTTACCCAGTTCGCCAATGCCCGTTGGAGAGGCATGCGTATTATGAAGGTCATATTAAAAAATAATACTTGTACTTCTGTCTGGCGTTGGAGCTTGACGGAGCATACCTTTGCGGAAATGATTGAAATTTTGACCAGGGACGGCAGTACTGACAGTCTGGACAGAAAGCATGACCAGAAAATAAAAGAAGGTTCCTGGAGCCGGTTCTGAGCTATGAGTAGTATACGCAAAAACATTTTACTGCTGTTGTGTGCAGTTTCTGCCCTCGCATCCGGTGTTTCTGAGGCGGCGACGTTCACCTTGAAATCAGCAAGAGCTGTAACAGCAGAGGTCTCGGAAGATGCAAGCAGGCAGTCCGTCCGGGTCTCTGTCCAGTTTATCCCGGTCACTTCTCTTGATGCGCTTGGCAACGAGAGGATGAATCTGGTGGTCTCCCGCTTTTTTGCAGAACAGGCGTTGTCCCAGTTTTACGGAAAAGAAAAAGGGATCAACTTCAACCGCTTGAAACATTCTGTCGAAAAAGCAACGGTGAAACAGAAGAGAAAATATGTTTACGTTGTGCCTTTTTCCGCTATATCAGATGCGGTGGTGAAAGTTACCGCAGATAAGAAAGTTATAAATTTGAGTTACTCCGGGAATACGGATGATGATAACTTGTTGAGCGCAAGTGAGATCTTCAATCGGGATCTCCGTCTTGCCGAGGCATATTTTCAGCAGGAGATCAAGGAAAAAGACGGCAAAGAGGCACTCTCAAAGAATGTGAACGATGCCTTGGATGCGTTGAAGAAAAAAGTCGGGAATCAGGACGACTTGCTGAGTTCCGAAAAAGAAGAATTCGTGGAAAAGATCGAAAAGGTTCGTAAGTATCTTTTGAAAAAGCTCCGGAAAAGTTCTGATCGTGCCGCCGGATCTGCTGCTTCAGGCAGGGATCTTTCCGCATTTATCTCCAATTACGCCATCCATTCCGATTTTGAAAAGATCCTGGCGAACGATAAGATCCTTCTGGAATATGGCGGCTGCCGTGCGGTCCGGCTTGAGGATGGCAGAATTGCCTTGATCGGGATCGGCACTGCTGCTGTGACAGATAATTCTGCCCGGGGACGCCGTAAGCTGATGAAAATCGCGGAACAGCGGGCTTTTGCCGCTTTGGCTGAGCATAAAGCGGTCGAAGTGACCTCTTTTGCCAGCTTGACTGAATCAACGACTGTTTCAGCCGTCAACAAAAACGAATCTGCCAAAGATCAGCGCACTTTGTCCACTTCGTCATCGGTCAAAGCGGCGGCGTATTTTTCTTACATGGAGACCGTCGGCTGCTGGCACTCTAAAGACGGAAAAATGTTTTTCCTCGCCAAGGGATGTATAATTAAACCATCAAACTGACTGAAGATTTGAAAAATGCTGAAGATGCTTTTCCGGCGGTTGCTGCTGCTGTCAATTTTTTCTGTGTGCGTTGTTGATGCAGAAGATCTGGTCGTCAAAGATGATACCGGAGGATATAAACGGTATGAAGAGTACCGGGTCATTCGCGTTTACAGCGATGGTATTGAAATAAGTCATCTTTACGGGGTCGCCAGGATCCCTTTGAACAGGTTGCCGGAACATATCGCCAAAAGATATGCTGATGAAGTCGCGCTTCAAAGGGAGGTCAATTCCGATAAAGCCAAAGAGCGCACGCGTGCCGCCCGGCATGGGGTCATCTTAAAAAAAGAGAGCAGTAAATCTCCCAATATCGTTGTACAGGTGATCGGCAAAGGCATCAGTGAAGCTGAAGCATTGGAAGATGCTTTCCGGATCGCCGTGCGAAAAGCTGTCGGCATGTATGTCGTGACTCAATCGAAGTTGAAAGATGATGATTTTGAAGAATCTGTATACATAAATTCTGATGCCGTAATAACCGGTCATAAGATTTTGAAAACGACCAAAGAAGACGGTTTGGTCGTTTTGGAGCTTACCGCGACTGTGGAGAGAAATCAGTTGCTCAAGCATGTTTCCAAAAAAGAGTCTGCTGAAGTATCTTCGACTGAGCGGGCAAATTTGCTGAACCGCCGTAAAGCATTGGCTGTTGCGGAGAAATCTCTGGAGTATATTTTCAAGGATTTTTCCCGGAATCTGTTTCTGGGCAGACGGATCGGCACTTTTTCCATCGCTGATACCGATGAGGTCGGAAGCAGCACTGCTCGTGTCGAGATGACTTATGAGCTTGAATTCAACAAAGATGAGTATAGGAAGATAAAGAAGCGTTTGTATAATCTTCTCGGCAAAGTCGCGGTTGCCCGCAAAACCGGTGCGACCCGGGATCTTGACTCCATCTTCAATCGCGGGAGTGATTCTGTCATTGCCAGATTCAATCAGTGTGATGCATCGAAAACATGGGCTACCGGAACGAAAACCATCGCTTTTGTGGATGCGGATTTTTTCCGCGGGAAGATATTCCGATACCGTTTTTATGCTGTTCCCAATCAGATATATGAGAAGATGTCAAGATTGCTTTCGGACACCGGGGTGATCGTTTTTGACTTTCAGTTGTCCGGCTGCCGGAAACCGTTGAAACATTATCATCCCGCTGAAATCTCTTTTTTCCGGAGAGGCGAGTTTGGTAACCGGAAAACGCTGTTTTTCCATAACGGAATGTTTATAAACGTTCCCGATTACGGCAGACGGTATGTGGTCAAGGAGAGTTTCAAGAAGACATTTTCGTGTACAGAGGATCAGCTCAGGGCGATGAAAAGCTGCCGGGTGGCGATATACACCGGTCAGCAGGCGCAGTTTGTGTTGAAGCAAAGAGACCGCTGATACCCGATCGGAGTGTCGGCAATAGTTATTGTCTCATTTCTTGTGAAACCTCCCTTCGGCGGCGCATTGCGGGCAATCTCGCGCCTTGCTGCGCTCGCCGCTCGGGTCGAGTACAGTCGTACACTCCCCTCGCTTCTCGCTTGCAAAACACGACCTTGCCTCACACTGCATCCGCCGGTAATACTCCAGAAAATCTCCCTGCGGCGGCGCATTGCGGGCTCTACTCCAAAAAATCTCCCTGCGGCGGCGGGAGAACCGCCTCGCCGCTCGCGCTTCGCACTCGACGGTTGCAGTCGATTTTCCGGAGACCTCGCTCTGCGGCATTCCGTGTACCTCCCGCCTTGCTCATGCCTTGAGTATGGTAGTATTTTTGTTTTATTGACGTCGACTTTGCCTCACACTGCATCCGCCGATTGCAGCAGAGCTTTTTTTTGCCGTATTGACAAAACACCTTGCCTTTATTATGGCAATAAAAGTTGTCATAAATCCGGATATCGAAGTTTCACAAAATTTGGGACATTACCCGCAATAATGAACAGGGGAAGAGGAAAAAGTTTCTTCTTCCACTGTTTCCCGCCCGGTCCGGGAAATCGGAATTACTCCGCCAGACGGATGATATTGAAGCAGTTGAAGCTGCAGCCGATCCGCTCCGGATCTTGGAATGCGATGTGAACTTCGTGTTTACCGGCGGAAATATATGCTTTCAATCCGCTCCGGGTCTCCCACTTGTCCCAGCTGTCGCCGACGGCATCATCGTTATTATCTGCCATCGTCGGTTCCATCGGGCAGGAATCGACGGTTTTGCCATCAAGAATCAACTCTGCCGAAAGGGTTCGGGACGGCGAGGCGATACGCAGTTCAAAGGCGTAAAGTCCGGCTTTCTCAAACTCCAGCAGGTAAATGAGTTCAGCTCCCGCCCGGGAACCGCTCCACCGCAAGCGGGTGTGGACATATCCTCCGTTGTTTTCTGCTGAACGGACGACGAAAGTGTTTCCCTGATTGACTCCGGCGATAAGCTGCCCGTCAAATCTGCATCCCTCTGCCGGAATGGTGTGATATGGTGCAAAATATTGTCTCTGGAAACATTTTGTTTTCATTATCATATTCAGCACTCTTTTTGCACTGCGTTCCATGATCGCCCGGGGAAGATTGTTGTAATAATGGGCATTGATCGCCGCTTCATACTCATCTTTGATATACATGGGCATTTTGACATCGTTGCCCGCCCAGAGTTCCCGGGCGATGGTGGTGGTCGTGCACCAGTCGGTCATTACGATGCCGTCATAACCCCACTCTTCGCGGAGCAGACGGGAAAGCAGCGGTTGACTTTCGGCGGTATAAACTCCGTTGAGCAGATTGTAGGAACTCATGATGCACCACGGTTTGCCTTCGCGGACAGCGATTTCAAAACCCCGGAGATAAATTTCCCGCAACGCCCGGTCGGAAACGATACTGTCGCACCGTTTGCGCTGATTTTCCCGGCTGTTGACGGCAAAGTGTTTCAAGGTTGCCCCCATTCCTGCCGACTGCACGCCCCGGACCAGGGCGGCGGCACTTTTCCCGGCGATGACCGGGTCTTCGGAAAAGTATTCAAAGTTTCTTCCGCACAGCGGGTTGCGGTGGATGTTCAATCCCGGTGCCAGCAGGATGTCGAGATCGCTGTTGACACCCTCAGAACCCATGGCATAGCCCATGCCGGTTTTGAGTTCATCGTCCCAGGAGCAGGCGATCAGTGTCGCGCAGGGGAAGCAGGTCATCGGAGTTGACCAGCGGATACCGGCGGGGCCGTCGGCGGTCTGTATATTGGGAACTCCGTACCGGGCGAGGTTTCCCATGCCTCCGGTGGAACGGGGAACGACGGAAGGTTGACCGTGGCAAAGTTCCAGAAGCTCCCGCAAATCCAGCTGGGAGATGAAATCGTCCAGGGATGCCTTGCCGTCGGCGACATCTTTCAGCATGATGGGAACGTCAAATTTTACCGGTCCGGGTTCCAGATCCCGGGTGGTGATATTGGCAGGTTCTTCGACTTTTTCCATGCCGCCGGTGAACTTTTTTGAGCCGTCAGCCTGAAGCAGAGCGGGCGGCACCGGACGGAAGATATTGCCGGGAGTGCCGGTGATGCGCGATTCGGCAAGTTCATATTTTCCGGCGGCAACGGTGTTGCGGACAGATTGTCCGAGCATGAAAGTATATGTTCCTTTTTCGATGACGAAACTTCCGGGGGCGGCGAAAGTGCCATCTTCATCAAACCGCCAGAGGTCGTTGAAGGGGAAGCTGAGTTCGACATCCACGCTTTTGCCGGGGGCGATCTCCGGAGTTTTGGTGTAGGCGCGCAGTTCGATCGCCGGACGGTTGGTACCGGGAGCGGAAACGTAACACTGGACGACCTCCCGTCCCGGACGGCTGCCGGTATTGGTGACACACCCGCGCACGGTAACGGTATTGCCGTCACACTGCAAGGCGGCATCGCTGATTTCAAAGGTGGTGTAAGAGAGACCGTAGCCGAAAGGATAAAGCACTTTATCTTTCATGCCGGGAATGGTTTCAAAATAACGGTATCCGACATAGACATCTTCCGAGTAGTTTAATCTCCGCTGGGAGGTCTGGTATTCGGCAGTTGACGGCCAGTCATCGCAGGAAAGTGCGACCGTATCCGCCAGACGGCCGGAGGGATTGATATCGCCGCAAAGGATGTTGGCGACCGCAAGACCGCCTTCCATACCCGGCTGCCAGATGAACAGCAGTGATTTGAAGTTCTCATATTTTTGGAACCAGCTGAGATCGATCATGCCGCCGGAGTTGACGATGACCGCGATTTGTTTGAAGGGGGAAGCTGCGAGGGCTTCGATCAGCGTTTCCTCCGCTGCTGAAAGGCGGAAATCTCCGGGAATATCTTTGCGGTCGGAACCTTCACCGGCGTTGCGGGAGATGAAAAGGCAGGCTGTATCGTTGCGTTTGGCGGCATCTGCGATCTCTCCGGGAGAGGGAACAAAGTCGATATCCGCCGTGTAGCGGGCTTTCAGTTCGGCATCGATGCGGATCTTGCCGGCACTTTCAGCCCGGGAAAGTCCTTCCAGCGGATTGATGACATAGGCGGTTATGACCCGGGCGGAACCGGTTCCGCCGTCGGTCATATTGATCTGTCCGGCACCGAACAGAGCCACCCGGCATCCCATCGGGAACGGGAGGCAATCATCTTTATTTTCCAGAAGCACCATGCCCTCTGCCGCCAGACGGCCGGAGAGAGCTGCATTTTTGGCAAACTGTTCTTTGTCCATAGGGAAACGACTCCATATTGCTGTTACATAAAAATGTTTTGAAGATAATATACGGTCGCTATGGAACTTTTTCAATAGTTTTGTCTGATTTCCTGTAAAAATCCACAGCTGTCCCATAAAAATCAAAACTTCGGCGGCAAAGTAAAGATTTTACAAGAAATGAGACAATAACGCGGAAATATACCGGGAGAAAAAAAGGAAATTTGTTTCCCGCTCCGGGATGTTGTTCATTTTTCCGGGGCAAGCATGAATGTTTCCGCTTTCGGTGCCAGCGCGGCAGATTTGAATTTGGTTCCGGCACCGCTGACGGTTATGCGGTGGACACCTTTATTCAGAGTAAATCCGGCACGTTTTCTGATTCGGGGCTGGATACTCCGCCACATGACCTGCTTTGGCGGCATGCCCCAGCCGGTGACATTGACATTGTATGCTTTGCCGTTATTCAAACTGATTTGGGCCTTTTTACCGGGCGCAGCGGTCAAGGCGTGGAAGTAGTACATCGCCGCCTTGCGGACGGCGAACTCGTAGGTCACACTGCCCCGCTCCTCTTTGACCAGTTTGCCGTAAATCGCTCCGGCGCGGTCTTTTGCCAACAGCTTTTTATTGTGGCGCGATGAGACCCGGATGCCGACCGGACGGGAGAAGCCTTCGGCACTGCGGATGAAAAATGCTCCGTTGTTGATGCGTGCCTGCGTGAATTTTTCCGGCAGGATGGAGACGGTCAAGGTCAGCGGTTTGTCCGGCGTGACCACACCGGACGAGGGCTGAACGTCAAAGAAATCAAATTCGGTATTTTTAACGATCCGGAAACTGGTTTCCTTTGCCGCAGTAAGCGTTACTTTTTGCGGGGAATACTTACTTCCGAAGTCGATAAAAGACTTGTCGGCAAAAAGTTCAAACGGGCGGTACGGCAATACGGTTCCCGGCTGTACGGCACCGATGTCGATGTTTTTATTCTCCATGAAGTTGGGGATACGGCATCCGGCATTGCTACCGGGGGTTCCTGGTTTGAGCTGGAAAATTCCGTGCGCGGCATCGACAAACTGCGGCTGCGCATTGATGCCGTGTTTATCCTGACCGTACTTCTGCACAGCTTGAACGATGGAGCTGTTCTTGTCGGCATGGTAGAGGGTGTAATCCACCGTCGCTCTGCCGACCTTGAAGAGGTTGTTGGGAGAACAATAGCTGTCTTTGACCAGAATCAGATTGTTCAGCGCGGCAAGTTTCAAATAACTTTTGTTGGCACCGCGGCCGCCGCCCTGGAGTCCGCTTTTGAAGCCGACGCAGGTGTTGTTGAAAAAGCGCAGACTTCCGGTTCCGAACAAGCTGTGACTTCCCTTGAATCCGGCGCTGAACGAAGCAAATTCATCGCCGGGGAAGCAGACCAGATTGTTGAAGACAAAGCCGGGACCCACGGCGCAGCACCCGGTGGAAATTCCGCACAGAGTATTTTCAACGCGGTTGAGGAAAAATCTGGTGTTGCACTCTCCGCCTTCAAGTTCGATGCCGTCGTCGTTGGAAAGTGCCATGTAGTTCCCGTAAATTTCCGCATCGCGGTAAAATCCGCCGTCGGCATCGCGGTTGCTGGTACACTCCACCACGTCGTTGAAGCGGTGTTTGTCACCGCCGATAAAGTCGTTGAAGCGCATGGTGACAGCACCGGCTTTGTTGGCATGTACTGCTTTGGGACCTGCCGGATGGCTGTAAAACCAGTTGTTGGCATGACCGTTTGTGTCGTGGATGTAACAGCGTTCGATAAGAATGTCACTGCAGTTGACAAGTTTGATGCCGCTGTCATCGTTGAGAACTTTATCGCCTTCACAATAGCGTCCGCCTTTACCGTGGCGGAAAACTCCGGCTCTGCCGTAGTGACCGATGTCGCAATTGCGGATGATGATGAAACTGCCGCCGTTGATTTCAATGCCGTTATGTTTGGCGTTGCGGATGGTAAGTCCGTCAAGGATAAAATATTTTCCGGTGATGGTGAAAGCGTTTTCAGCACCGGAGGCATCAAGCACAAAACCCGGTTCGGCGGTGTAACGGATGTAGCCGTCCGGTTTGCCGGAGTGGGCGAGGGTCAGCGTTTTTTTCCAGTTTATGGCATTGAGAACGATGGTTTTTGCCACCGGAACATCGGAATTTCTGGTACGGAACTTGCGGATGACTTCGGCTTTTCTGCCGTTGTCATTGAAGGCGATTTTTACTTCATACTCCCGGTTTTCCTGCAGATTTACCACCACGCCGCGCGCGGCGCGCAAGTGCGGGTTGAAGATCAACTCGTATGCCGGAAGAAAGTCGCCTTTTCCCGCTTCGCGGTAACTGATTTGTGAGGAAAATTCCTTTTCCAGTTTACTCTGCAATCCGGTCACATGTATCGCAACTGAAACATATCCGGGGACGAATTCAATTTTTTCCGCCGCGAAAACTGCGGTGACAACAGCCGTAAGCAAAGATATTATTGCCAGATTTTTCATTTTTTTCACCTCTTATAAAACGTCCTGCTTTCCATCATCCTTTACTTCCCGGAGATAGGTGGTTTCGGTAAGATTCAATGCGGCAGTGAGGATGTTGCACTTTTTCTGATGGCGGTATGCTATGCGCCGCGAATTTTTGGAGTCGGTGGAAACCGGATAGGTCGGGCGGACGTGCTTTTTATTGCTGGAACTGTAACTTGCCGCACCGTATCCGTCCAGAATATACGGCACTTTGGACGGATTGGAGATCGTGCCGAATTTCACCAGTGATTTGTGCGTGGAAATGGCGGCGTTCATGATGTACGATTTGGTGAGCAGGAGCGATGTGCTTGCCCACGGGATAGTCTCATCTTCACGCACTTCCGGACACATAAGGATCTTCAGACGATCAGATTCGTCGGTGGATTTTGTCGTTTTGTAAAGTTTTTTTGCCAGCCAGGTATCGCCGTAAAACCAGCCGCGTGAATTGCTGGAACTTGATGCCGTGTACAGTTCGTAGGGCATGTAAAAGCCGTTGAACTCATCCGCGTACTCCTGCACGCAAATACCGATTTGCTTCAACTGATTGGCACAGGAGGTCGCCCGCGCCCGCCCCCGCGCCTGCTGCAAAGCCGGAAGCAGTATCGCTGCAAGTATGGCCATTATCGCGATGACAACGAGCAATTCTATCAAAGTGAAGGGCTTTATGGGAGAGGGGAAAAACTTCTTTTCACGGGAAAAGAGGTTTTTCCCCTCTCCCAAACCCTCTCCCTTTTTCAAGAAAAGCGGAGTATTTTGCGGCTCCAGTTTGTCGCCGCGCTTGAAAAAACGCATTGTTGAGATGAAAGTATCCACCAGCAATTCGATCAAAGTGAAAGGCTTTATGGGAGAGTGGATAACCTTCTTTTTTTTCAAGAAAAGCGGGGTGTTTTGTTCAGATGTGCATACTGTACGGATATTCATTTTCAACTCTCCCAAAATTTAATGAAAATCATGAATTTTTGTTTGACAATAATATTAACCGAAATTATATTAAAAGCAATAGCAAAAATGCGGTATTATTTAACCAGATTTCGGAATTTGCATGAATATAGATTACGACCCCACTTTCTGGCTCTCCCGGGATAACCATTACGATATAGTTTCTCAGTTTGCGCTGGTCAACCGTCTGCATCTTTTTCTGCGAACCGAAATTGTGTTGACGAGCCGTCTGCCCGCAGTTCACCAGTTCCATTGTCTCTACTTCTGCATCAGAGGTTCCGGAAGTATTGAGATCGACGGAGTGCCGTTTTTTGTCAAAGCCGGTGAGGCGATAGGAGTTCTTCCGCATCACCCCCACCGGCGGATGCCCGGAAATGCGGAGGTACACTATCTTCTGCTCCGTTTCACTCCCACGGACCCGGAACTGATTTCAGACTTGTTCGGACGTATTCTGGTGATACCGGAGAGTGCCGGAGCATTGATATCCAAGTTGATGTCCTGCTATCAGGAGGTGGTCGAAAACAGTTCGGCAGAAGCAAATAACGAGACAGCGTTGTACGCGACATTGATATTGAACTCTCTATTGAGTGTTCCCCGGAATTCCAATCCGCAGCAGAGCTTTCTTCCCGAGAGATTGAATAAAGCCCTCCAACTGTTGACTGATCCGGAAAATATCAATATGCCGCTGCATCTTATCGCAAAGAAACTGGGTATAACCGCCGGGCATTTGAGCGATCTTATCCGCGACCATCTGGGATATCCCCCCTCCAGATTGAAGCATACCATCCATATCCGGATCGCCATACATCTTTTGCTGCACACCGATATGAACATCACGGAGGTCGCGGAAAAAAGCGGATTCAAAAGCGTGTACGCCTTTTCCCGTTTCTTCAAGCAGGATCACGGAATGAGCCCCCGGGAGTTCCGGAAACTTTACGCCGGGAAGGTTTCAAACATCTGTCCGGTCTGCGGAGGCAGCCGTCGGGAAATCAGGAGAAACAGCGACAAAAGTACGGCTCCGGATACAGATGTCCCGATTTAATCCAAACGGGCCTGGATGCGTTTGACCAGTTCGGCAAGTTTCCAGTCCATCCGGCAGGCATTGCTGAAAAGGGGCTGCCAGTTGGTGCGGCAGCGGTTCAGAAATTCGCGTACCATCTCGCGGTTTTTCAAGTGCCAGTGCATCCGCAGGATTTGAGCAAAGAGCCGGGTACCGCCATGGGTGAGGAAGTGGTCTCTGGCTTTGGGGCTGAGCCGGGAAGCGGCATCAAAAATCAAATTGTATTCAATGGAAGCATTGAGAGCGGAATTGAAGATGTTGTGGCGGATATTCTCTTTTTCTTCGGGGGAGAGAGTCGGGTCAGAAAGTCGTTCCATTCGGCGCAGAGCCAGACGGCGATTGGTGTCGCCCCATTTTGAATTGTCGGCAATAATCGTTTTTAAAGCATTGTCTTCGGCGATCTGCCTGACCAGATTGAACCCATAGTAGACTCCGTAAGAAAGAAGAACTGCGGTGACTACCGCCGGAATAAGCGGATGACGGCGGACAAATTTGAAAAATTTACCGAAAACCGTCGGAGAACAGGCTGAGACCGGGAAGCCGTCCAGATAGTTTTGAATATCTCCCAGAAGCTCTTCAACGGAATTGTAACGTTCCAGACGGTCTCTTGCCATGGCTTTCCGGCAGATGGCACGCAGCTCGTGACGGCGGCGTCCGTGAATGTGACGGGAAAGAGGGGTGATTTCGCCGTTGACGACCTTAAGGATAAGTTCTTCCTGAGGCAAATTGGTGTCAAAGGGAAGTTTTCCCCGGCTGAGAATGGTGTACAAAATAGCTCCCAAGCCGTAGACGTCAGTCTGTTCGTCGGGGTAGGAAAGTTCTCCGGAAAGAAGTTCCGGAGCCATGTAAACGGGAGTACCTTCCACCGGAGCCTGAGCCGAAAAAGTTTCGATCATCCCCGGAAGCAAAGGGCCGTGAGGAATCTTTTCGCGGGCAACGCCCCAGTCGAGTACCAGAACTTCACCGAAACGTCCGATCATCAGATTGCCCGGTTTGAGGTCGCAATGGATATAACCGTGAGCGTGAGCGGCGGCGACTGCGTTGCAGCCGGAAATAAAAATTTCCAGAAGTCTGCGGATATGATACTTTTCCTGATATTCGCGGTTGCCGGAGGAGAGTTTGGTCAATATCTCGCGCAAAGTTTCGCCGTTCACGCGCTTCATGGTGAAGTAGACACCGATGTTTTCCAGCACGCCGAGACGGTGGACGGAAACGATGTTCGGATGGTCGATCTGAGCAGTGATACGGGCTTCGCGGATGAACTTTTCCACGCTGGCACTCCGGTTGCGGAAGTTTGAACGCAATATTTTCAGGGCGACTTTGCGTTTCAGAGCCGGGTCATCCGCCTGAAAGACCGCGCCCATACCGCCGATACCGAGAAGTTTCAAATCGCCGTAGTCGGTAAAAGAGCCGCCTTCGGCGATGGCGAATTTTTCGCGCAAAACTTCCGGGGCAGGGAACTCCGAACCGTCATCGGGGTCGACAAGTGCGGAGATGGTCTTTTCGACCTCCGGGAGCTGCTCCTCCTGAGAGGGGAATACTTTGGTGGTAAACTGTTCCATCAGCGTCTTCTGGAATCCGCCGGGATGTTGCGCCGGATCTCTGTCATCTTTTTACCGAAGCTGTCAAAAAATTGGGAACCGGGCATCTTGACCACGGGAACGGCAAGGGCTTTTTCCCAGAGCTTTTCATCGTCGAAGAGCATGACCTTCACCCCGCGGACCCTGCCGGAATCGGCGGAATCATGGGCGGTGACCAGACCGACAAATTCACCTTCGCGGGAGATGATGAAGTCGCCGGGTTCAGCACGGAGTTCGTTGTTGGCACGTCCGGCGTTCCGGATGAACATCTGAGCTTCACCGGGAACCATGGAGAGCGAACAGCGACCGTCAAGCAGGGTGCTTTCCCTGCCGAGAGAGCGGCACTTGAAGAGATAAAGAGCATCCAGACCGCGCTTTTTGAGGGCGGAGAGTTTCAGGACCGGAAGAGCTTTGCGATCTTTGCCGGGATAATCGAAGGCGGCGGCGCGGTTTTCCGGAGAGATGATCAGCATGGGAGAAGCGATCCGGAGCTTGACCGAATCGGCACCGGGAGCCTGAGCGGTGAAGAGGATATCCGTTACCCTGGAGAAGCTCAGAGCGGTGTCGGAATCGCCGGCGAACTGGTTGACCGTACCGATGATAAGGTTGCGGCCGTTGAACTTTACGACGGGGAGGAAAAAGTTGCCGGAACCGGTGTGAGTGCCGAGCATCTTCTTTTCGGAAACACGGTAAGAAAAGTTTATCACTGAGCCGCCGTAGCTGGCGATGACATCACTGCGTTTGCGTAAACCGGCTTCGATAAGAGTTTTGTTGAGTTCTTTCTGGCTGTTGAGCTTGGTTTCCGCAACAGCCTTGTCGCGGGTGACACGGTTGAGTTCGGTCGAAACGGTGGAAAGCTGGGTGACGGCAGTTTTGAGAGTTTTACCCAATTCATCACTGCGGGCGCGCATTTCGGCGGCAGTGAGCCGTTCGACCATGAGCTGACCTTCGACCCGGGTGAGCTTGTCCTGAAGTCCGGCGTTGTCACGCTCACGGACACGGAGCTGACCGGTAGTGTAGGCAAGGCGGGACTGGATGTTACGGTTTTCACCTTGAACGTTGCGGAGTTTTGCGGCATTGACCTTGAGTTCAGCGGCTTTGCGGCGAATCTCTTCGTCCCGGGATCTGATCTCACTTTTGCTGCGTTCAACTTCCGATTCAGCTTTGGCGAGTTTGTTTTGAACGGCGACGTGAGTTTTGGTCATATCGACCAGAGCCGAAGAGGTTTTGGCGAGAGCATCGCGGGTCTTGGCAAGATCACGGCGGTTGGCGGCAAGTTCGCGGTTGTTGGAACGGATCTGAGTTTGAGCATCGGAGAGGCGGGTGCGGGTGTGAGCAAGATCTGTTTTGCTGTCTTGAAGAAGAATTTCAGCTTCAATACGGCGTTGAAGTTCTTCATCGAGCCGCTTTTTGAGTTCCTTTTCGGAAAGACGGCCGGAGTTGCTGGGGGTGGCATTGAGAGCCGCAAGGAGTCGTTCCCGCTTGATCTTGTTGGCGGCAAGTTCGCGGGTGAGACGGAGGAGTTCCGCATCGAGCTTGGGGGAATTGCCGGCTTTGTCGATGGTTTCTTTGAGCTGACGGCGGAGTTTTTCCAGTTCGGTACGGTGGGCATCAAGTTCTGCCAGAAGCAGTTTTGTGGTGCTTTCGTCCAGACCGACGCCGGTACCGCCGCTGTGGGCGGGGACCATTCCGGTCATCATGGTCAACATGGCTGAGACCAGAAAGTCACAAATGACGATCAGGATGGCCTTATTCACTTTTCATCATCTCCAGTGGAGTTCTTTTCAGTGGCGGCAGAGGCGTTTTCAGCATCGTACTGGAGGCGCATCAGGGTGCGGCGGAGAGGATATTGGAGCGAGAGGCGGAGGACAAGGCTGAAGATGATACCGATAAGGGTGGAGCTGTAAGCGATAAGGCGGCTGCTCTGGGGAGAGAATGTCATGACGAGGAATGCGGAAACCGTACCGAACAGACCGAAATAGAGGGGGATATCGAAGAAGACTTCGGCATTGTCGAGATTTTTAAGTCTGAAAGAGGGGGTATCTTTACTGTGGCGGATAGCAGAAACTGCAACGTAACCGACCCAGAGGGCGATCATCTGGAGGACGGTGATAAAGATGAATATCCACATGGAAACTTTGGCGGTGAAATCGGTACGTTTGGCAATAGTTTCTTCGGATTCAGGGGCGACATTGCCGAAAGAGTCGGTATTGGATGCGGAGAAAAGTTCATGGAATTCCGGAACGTTGTTGAAGCTGTAGGATACACCCCAGATGATTCCTGCACTGACGATGATCAGAAGTATCAGCGTGATAACAAGTCTCTTATTCATATAATGCCTTTCTAAGTTTGTAGTTTCATTCAAACTGCGGTGGCGCCACGTGGACAATCCCGTAAAATATTGTCCTTTCCGGCATAACCGGGTCAGTTTTTGCTAAGCTTTTTTTCAAAAAGCGATACCCCGCTTTTCTTTGCGTACTTTCTATTCCGGCATAACCGGGTCAGTTTTTGCCAAGCTTTTTTCCAAAAAGCGATACCCCGCTTTTCTTTGCGTACTTTCTATTCCGGCATAACCGGGTCAGTTTTTGCCAAGCTTTTTTAAAAAGCGATACCCCGCTTTTCTTTGCGTACTTTCTATTCCGGCATAACCGGGTCAGTTTTTGCTAAGCTTTTTTCAAAAAAGCGATACCTCGCTTTTCTTTGCTTACTTTCTTTTCTCGTGAAAAGAAAGTAAGTGGTGCTCTCAGTGCGGTTCGAACGCACGACCTGCTCCTTAGGAGGGAGCCGCTCTATCCAACTGAGCTATGAGAGCGGGTTATCTGTAAGCGGGAAAAGTGCCGGGTGCAGCAGAAGGGGCTGCGGGGGCAGAGATCCGGTTGACAGAGGGGTTATCGGTGGCGCGGAGTCTGAGATCGAAAGAGTTACCGGCGCCGATATCGTGTACGGAAATGGAAGTGTTGCGACGATAGAGGTTGTAGCTGAAGTTCCATTTTTTTGCGAGTTTTTTATCCATATCGAGCATGATGCGGCCATCGTCATCGATGGAGAAGGAGCCAGCCCATATCCAGTAGTTGTTTTGGGAAGGGTCATCGGAAGGTTCACGCAGGCCGATAAAGATAAGGTCATTGTATACGGCGGCAAAGTCTTCTCTGCCGGGGAGAGAAGTTTCATACTTACCGTTGGAGAGTGTAAGGCTTCCGCAGCCGCAGATGAATGCGGAGATGAGAAGCAGGAAGATGAAAGCGGAAAATTTGCGGACCATATTAACCTCGAAGTGGTAATCAGATGACGATGTTGATCAGACGGCCGGGGACATAGATGACCTTGCGGGGTTCTTTTCCCTGGATGGCGGCGATGACGGAAGAGTCCTGTAAAGCGAGGGCTTTGGCATCATCGGCGGAGCAGTCGGCAGGCATCATGATACGTGCTTTGGGCTTACCGAGGACCTGGACGAGGATTTCGACTTCGGAGAGGGCGAGATATTTTTCGTCATAGTCGGGCCAGGGGACATAAGCGATAGTGTCGTTATGACCGAGGAAGTGCCAAAGTTCTTCGCCGAGGTGGGGGGCGAAGGGTGAGAGCATGATGGTGAAGAGTTCGGCGGCATAGCGCGGGAGAGTGGAACACTTGCTCATGTCGTTGAGACAGACCATGAGTGCGCTGATGGCGGTATTGAAGCCGAAGGAGTCGAGGTCGGAGGAGACTTTCTTCAAGGTGGAGTGCAAAGTACGCATAAGTTCCTTGGAGGGGAGGTCTTCCGAGATGGGTGTCTGGGCGATGATACGGCATGCGCGTTTGAGGAAGCGGTGAACACCTTCGACACCGGTGGTGTTCCAGGGTTTGGTAGCTTCGAGGGGTCCCATGAACATTTCGTAGAGTCGCATGGAGTCGGCGCCGTATGCGGCGATGACATCGTCGGGGTTGACGACGTTGCGGAGGCTCTTGGACATTTTTGCGGGGAACTCGACGAGGGCGGCGCCGTCGGATTTCCGGACGGGACCGTTGGGGGTGAAGTCGACCTGGTCGGTGGGGACGAGGACGCCGCGGGGATCTTTGTAGCTGATACCGAGGATCATGCCCTGATTGACGAGTTTCTGGAAGGGTTCTTTGGTGGAAACGTAACCGAGGTCAAAGAGGACCTTGTGCCAGAAGCGGGCGTAGAGGAGGTGAAGGACGGCATGTTCAGCACCGCCGACGTAGAGGTCGACGGGCATCCAGTATTTTTCGATATCCTTATCCCAGGCGGCGGAATCGTTGTTGGGGTCGAGATAACGGAGGTAGTACCAGCAGGAACCAGCCCACTGGGGCATAGTGTTGGTTTCGCGGCGGCCGCGGCGACCGGTTTTGGGGCAGACGTAGTTGAGCCAGTCGGAAGCCTTGGAGAGGGGCGGTTCGCCGGTGGCGGCGGGTTTGAAGTCGGGCATTTCGGGCAGGCGGACGGGGAGTTCGGCATCATCGACGAGTTCGACGGAACCGTCTTCAAAGTGGATGATGGGGAAGGGTTCGCCCCAGTAACGCTGACGGGAGAAGAGCCAATCGCGGAGTTTGTATTTGACCGCTTCTTTGCCTTGACCGCGGGCGGCGAGCCAGGCGGTGGCGGCGGGTTTGGACTGAGCGACGGACATCCCGTTGAGGTCGAGACCGTCGGAGTTTGCGGAGTTGATGAGTTTACCTTCGCCGGTCCAGCAGGCGGTACCGGCGAGGACGGCGGAAACATCGACGTTTTCAGCGGCGGCGGCAGCGGGATCGGGTTCGATGATGCACTTGACGGGGATGTTGAATACCTGGGCAAAATCGAAGTCGCGGGTATCGTGAGCGGGGACAGCCATGATGGCACCGGTACCGTAGCTGATAAGGACATAATCAGCGATCCAGATGGGGATCTTATCGCCGTTCACGGGGTTGATGGCATAGCAGCCGGTGAACGCGCCGGTTTTTTCGGTGGAAAGTTCGGCGCGGTCGAGGTCGCTCTTGAGGGAAGCGGCTTTTTTGTAAGCATCGACAGCGGAACGGAATTCGTCAGTGGTGATGCGGTCGACCGCAGGATGTTCGGGAGCGAGGACCATATATGTTGCGCCGAAGAGGGTATCCGGACGGGTGGTGTAGACGGTGATCTTCTCACCGGCGGTGGTATCGAAGATGACTTCAGCACCGGTGGATTTACCGATCCAGTTGCGCTGCATTTCTTTGACGCCTTCGGGCCAGTCGAGATCTTCAAGATCGTTGAGGAGGCGTTCGGCGTATTCGGTGATGCGGAGCATCCACTGCTTCATGGGGCGGCGTTCGACGGGGTGGTTACCGCGTTCACTGCGGCCGTTGATGACCTCTTCGTTGGCGAGGACGGTACCGAGAGCGGGACACCAGTTGACGGCGACTTCATCGAGATAAGCCAGACCTTTTTTGTGAAGCTGTGCGAAGATCCACTGGGTCCATTTGTAGTATTTGACATCGGTGGTGTTGATTTCGCGGTCCCAGTCGTAGCTGAAGCCGAGAGATTTGATCTGTTCACGGAAGTGGTCGACGTTTTTCTGAGTGGTGATCGAGGGGTGGGTCCCGGTTTCGACGGCGTATTGTTCAGCGGGAAGACCGAAAGCGTCCCAGCCCATGGGGTGAAGGACGTTGAAGCCTTTCATGCGCTTGTAGCGGCAGATGATATCGGTGGCGGTATAACCTTCGGGGTGACCGACATGAAGCCCGGCACCGGAGGGGTAGGGGAACATATCGAGGCAGTAAAATTTGGGTTTATCGACAAAGTTTTCGGTACGGAAAGTTTTGTTTTCCTCCCAGAAACGCTGCCATTTTTTTTCAATGGCACTGAAATCATATTCCGGATTCATTATAAATTCTCCAAGTTGAAAATCAATAAATATTCAATCAATAATAAATATATCACAGAAAGGGATATTTTTCAAGTCAATCTTTGATAGTAATTCTGCCGGAAAAAGCCGCCGCCACGGTGGCACCATCGGCAAAGGAGAGGTTGGCACCGGCAGGCAAGCCCTGAGCCGGGCGGGAAAGTTCCACGGACAGATCTTTGAGGAGGTCGGCGATGTAAGCGGTGGTGGCACGGCCTTCGACATCCGAACTCAGAGCGATGATGACCTCTTTGACCTCCGGCATGGCGGCGCGCTTCAAGAGGAGCGGGAAGTTGAGATTTTCGCCGTTTTCGCCGTCAAGAGGAGAAAGTTTTCCTCCCAGCACCAGATATCTGCCGCGGTAAGCACCGCCTTTTTCCACGGCGAGAAGCTGGGAAACCGTTTCGACGACACATAATTGTGAGATATCACGGCGGGGATCGGCGCAGACCGGACAGAGATCGCCGTGTTCAGCACAACTGCCGCATTCGGGGCATGGAGTTATCTCCTCTGCCATCCGGCGCAGAGCGGAACTGAATGATGAAATATCCGCTTTTTCCCATTCCAGCAACGCCAGAACCAGACGTTCGGAACCGCGCTTGCCGACACCGGGAAGCTGTTTTAAAAATGTGATGACCTCTTCGATCGCAGCCGGGTATGAATTCATTGTTCAGTATCCTCCAGAGTTTGAATGATGCCGGACGTGGCGGGAGTCCGCAGTAAGAAACGTTCAAAAAAAGCAGCTGCCAGAGGGGCACAGCTGCTGCCGCCGGAGTCGCCGTCTTCAATGGTCACCGCGATGGCGTATTTGCGCTGCCGGTAAGTGGTGAAGGCGATAAAGTGGGTCATGTTGCGCTCTTTTTTGCGGAGACCGAACTCCGCAGTACCGGTTTTGCCGTAAACAGTCAAATTTGCGGCTTTTCCGCGCCTGCCGGAACCGCGTTCCGCATTCACCACCCGGAACATGCCGTTGCGGACAATTGCCAGCATTTCAGGAGAAACCCCCAACGTTCCGGTGCAGACGGCTTTGCGCTGGTAAACAGTTTCCCTGCCGTGGTCGAGAACCTGGGCGATGATGTGCGGACGGTAGAGTTTGCCGCCGTTGCACAGTGCCGCCGTGAAACGCACCATTTGGAGCGGTGTCATCGAAATAAATCCCTGACCGATGGAGAGCATGGCGGTGTCGGCATCGTTCCACGGTATGCGGTAAAGGCGTTTTTTCTTTTCCGGATCCGGGAAACTGCCGGAGCTTTCACCGATCTCAATGCCGCTTTTTTCTCCCGTGCCGACCCGGGAAAGTATCTCCTGCAAGGGGGGAAGCCCCACCCGGAGAGATTGATGTATCATGTAGGTGTTGCAGGATTTTTCCAGAGCGGTCTCCATATCCACGTCCGCTTCGGAATAACGGTGGGCAAGACAGCGGATGGTGGTGTTTTTCACTTCAATATTGCCGGAACAGAAGACCTTTTCCTTCGGATCGATACCACTTTTGAGCAACGCCAGACAGATCAGCGGCTTCAAGGTCGATCCCGGCGGATAAATACCGCCCGTCGTACGGTTTATCAGCGGTTTGCCGGGGGAGTCCAGCAGAGAGCGATAATATTCCGGGGACAAACGGGGGGTGAAACGGCGCAGATCGTAGGATGGAGAGGTGGCGGCACAGATGATGTCACCGTTGTCGGCATCCATGACAATAAGAGAACCGGTTTTGCCGGTAAGGAGTTTTTCTGCGATACGCTGGGCGCGGCTGTCGATGGTCAGATAGACATCGTTGCCGTGAACCGGTTCCACCCGCCCCCGCAATTCCTTGTGGACAAACCCCACATTGCTCACCTGAACGACCTGCCATCCGGGGGAGGCACACAATCCCAGCCCGGAACTGTTCCACTTGTGCGGCAGACGGTCGCAGACCAGTTCCACACCGGCTTTGCCGACGATGTCCGGCTGGTAGTAACGGAACTCTTTCCGGTCGGCGGCACTGCTGGCTTCGGCTTTGCGGGCGTAACCGATGATGTGGGCGGCAAGATGGCCGCAGGGATAGATGCGCTGGGAGGATATCTGGATATCCACGCCTTTCATCGTCCGGGCGCGTTCCAATATCAGTGCGCGTTCTTTCGGGGAGAGGTCGCGCAATACCGGGAGAGGCATACCGGGAGTGGTGTTGATGTGGCGGCGGATCTCCTCTTTGCCGGGGAAAAGTTTTCTGCCGGAGACTTCAGCCAGCTCTGCGGCGGCATTGCACATGGTTTCGATGGTGCGTTTGATACCGCCGCCGGTACGCATACCTTCCGGGTAGAATACCAGATCGTAAACGGTGCGGTTTCCGGCGAGCAGCTCTCCGTCGGAACTGTAAATACTGCCGCGCCACCCGGGAAGCCGGATCCGGCGGATGGATTGTTTTTCGATCCGTTCCCGGTGTTCTTCGCCGTGGTGGAGCTGCAGATAATATGCCCGCAGTATCAGCATGGTGAAAGCGATCAATATCAGCAGAGACAACAGTACGATGCGGAAACGGTAGTCATCCAAAATCCCGATATGGGAATCTGAACGGAAACGGTTCTGATTTTTCATGAGTTGCGCCTCCGTGATTTGCGGGGGTTGAGCTGGCTGCTCAAGACCCTTTTCCGGCGGTTGGGGCGTCTGGGGGAGAGTTCCCGCTTGATACAGCGGGGCATATTTCCCCTTTCGGCGAAGAAGTCAAACACGGAGACCATCAACAGCAGCAGCAGACTGCCGCCGCCAGCGGAAAATATGACGTAACTGAAAAAATCCGGTGCCGGCAGAGGCGTATTGCTGCTTTTGACCACCAGCGTTGCTCCGCAGGAGATGACTGTTCCGGCGAGTGCGCCGCCGATCAGGATCCCCGGAAGCTGGCGGTGTCCCCGGGTGATGCTCCAGTATGATGCCAAAAGTGCCGGAACGAAGATAAAGGTGGTGACACTGAAACTTCTGCCGTAAATGGCATCGAGGATGGTTCCGGCGATCGCCGCTGCGGGGACACCGTACTTCCATCCGTATGCCATGGCGATGACGATGGAACAAAAACAGGAGAATCCGCAGAAGATGAAAAAATTCCCCACCAGCAAGTCGAGCAGCAGAAAGAGTGCCGTCAGGGCAATGGTTATAAATATCTTCATTTGATAATATTATCCTGTCGGGAAACAACGGTGACAAAACGCAGTTCTTCAAATCTCACCGCCGGGCGCAGGGCACAGTTGAAATCCGGTACGTTGCCGGATAACACCTGCTGATCGTTGAGATTCATCACCAGTTCTCCGATCTTTATACCTTCGGGGATCTTTCTTTCATATCCGGTGGTCATCACCGCTTCACCGGGGATGTAACTGCTGCTCACCGGGAGCATCCCGAAGCGTATCTCGGCGGAACCGGTTCTGGCATCGCCGGAATTGGTGAATCCGACGACATCGAGGTGTTTTTCAGAATTGTCATTTTTGTCGTATATCCTCAATCTTATTTTTCCGGAGATCTTCAACGCCGGATCAGCGATGGTTGCCACCCGCGCCGTCCGTGCTGAACAATCGCTGACGACTCCGATCAGAAACAGTCTGCCGTCAGTCATCGTATCCACCACCGCATCTCCGGGGGAGATCCCGTCGCGGCTGCCCCGGTCGATGGTGAATCCTTCCCGGAAGTGAAGCGGGTCGCGCAGAATGATTTCTCCGGTGCAGAAGTTCCATTCGGGAAGGTTTTTGAGATCAAGTTTGCGGCGCAGGTCGCGGTTTTCGGCGAGGATGCCGGAGGCGGCGGTGCTGCGCAGAGCCAGTTCCCGGTTGCGTTCAGTTAATTTTTCGATCTGGCGCACCAGAGACATCCGGTCGAGAGAGAGCAGACTTTTGTCCCGGATCTCGCCGGTGGTGCCGCCGGAAAGTTTCAAATACGGGTAGAAAAAGTTGCCGGCAGCGCGGGAAAAGACGTAAGAGACCATCCGGAACCCGGCGGTGATAAAGATGATGAACATCAATATGCATCCGGCTCCGATCAGGATCTTATTCGCACTTTTCTGCTGCATACTCATAATTCACGCAACTTCTCTTTCAGGAGACGCTGGATATACTCTTCTCCGTACAGCGTCCGCATCAAATTGATGTTGAATTCATAAAAAAGTTCCGGGTCAGGACGGGTTATCATCTCGCCGGATGCAAGTTCGATCATGGTACGCCGCTTGTTCTGGTCGTGTTCATAGACTTTCAGGTGGCGTATCAGGGTACGGGGGGAGAGTTCGGTAAACTTTTTCTGCCCGAATTCTCCGGTGTATTCGGCTCCGATCAGCGAAATCAGATTGTCCGGCGGCCGCTGCATACCGAAGCTGCGGAGAAAATCTTCTATCATCTCGGCACAGCGCAGCTCATCAAACACCGGATAGGATATCTTTCTTCCCCGGGAAAGGATGCTCGCCGGAAATTCATAGTTCGCCGTCAGCACCGGCATCACATTTTCCGGGGGGGCAAAGGCACCGCCGACGTTGGTGCGGAAGCTGTACCAGTCGACTTTTGCCGGGTCGATGTCGTCAAAAAAGAGGACGAACTTATGATCTTTGCGCTTTGCCAGTGCGGAAATAAGCTGACTCCAATTTTCTTCCAGAGCATCGGGGTCCGCCAGTATCGGGATCAGATTTTTCTCTGCCAGCGCGTAGGATATGACCATGCTGGTCTTACCGTAACCGGGCAGACTGTTTATCAACAGCGGCAAATTGGTCTTTCCCCGGGCAAAGTCCCGGAAGTGTTCAGCGTATGCCGCGCGCACTCCGGGATAACCGAAGAAGCCGGAAACGTTCCGGACGGATACCGGTTCCACCGGAACGAAGTGTTGGTTCCGGTAACAGAAGACCTGCCCGGAGCTGAAAGGGTCGCACTCTTTGAGGAGTTTGAGCAGTCCGTCAGCATCTTCCGGCAGCTTTTGGAAGAGTTTCCGGCAGCCGGGGAAGATCTTTCTGTTTCCGGCAGCCGCAGTTTTTTCAATATCCAACTGCCGCAGAAAGCGGCACAGTTCCACGGCGGTATCGAGTAAAAATCTGCTGTCGCCGTCTTCCACATCCGGAGTTATCCTTTCCGGGAACACATCCATGCGGGCAAAGGCATCGAAGAGTTCCCGCGCCAGTATGCGGGAGAGATCCTCCGCTTTACTCAGGTGCCGGAGCGCATTGAGATAATCGGCACTTTGCGCACGTTCCGGAGCGAGGTCACGGCAGCTGAGAGAGTGCAGAAATTCCCGGAGCAGAAACAACACTTCTCCCCCGGAGCTTTCCAACTTCCCGTCCGGAGACGGGGTACAGAAAAGCACTTGGAAATTTCCGCACTGGCCGGCGGCGGTTTTCACCTCTTCCGCCATGATTTTTACATCCGTTCGATGACAGCTTTGGCAAAGCCGGAACAGCTGACTTCGGTGGCGTTGTCTGCCAGACGCGCCAGATCGTAAGTGACCACTTTGTCCGCGATCGCCGCCGCGATACCGGAGGTCAGCACGTCAGCGGCTTCGGTCCAGCCCAGGTGGCGCAACAACATATCGCCGGAGAGGGCGAGACTGCAGGGGTTGACCTTGTCCATGCCCGCATACTTGGGAGCAGTACCGTGGGTGGCTTCAAAGAGAGCGTGTCCGGTCATGTAGTTGATGTTGGCACCCGGAGCGATACCGATACCGCCGACACAGGCGGCAAGAGCATCGGAAACGTAGTCGCCGTTCAGATTGAGCGTGGCGATGACGTCGTATTCATCCGGACGGGTGAGGATCTGCTGGAGGAAAGCATCGCAGATGCAGTCCTTGACCAGAATTTTGCCTTCCGGAGCTTTCCAGTCGCAATCGGCGGCGGGGATGGCATAATCAGCGTATTCTCTGCGCACCAGATCGTAACCCCAGTTCTTGAAACCGCCTTCGGTGAACTTCATGATGTTGCCTTTGTGGACGAGGGTGACACTCTTGCGCTTGTTGGCGATGGCATAATCCAGTGCTGCGCGGATGAGGCGTTCACTGCCTTCTTGGGAGACCGGTTTGATACCGATGCTGGAAGTTTCCGGGAAACGGATTTTGGAGACACCCATGGTCTTCTGCAAAAAGTCGATGACCTGTTTGACTTCGGGAGTTCCGGCGTTCCATTCGATACCGGCGTAGATATCTTCAGTGTTTTCGCGGAAGACGATCATATCGGTCTTTTCCGGATGCAGTACGGGTGAAGGCACACCCTTGAAGTAACGCACCGGACGGACGCAGGCATAAAGGTCAAGTTTCTGGCGCAGAGCGACGTTGATGGAACGGATGCCGCCGCCGACGGGGGTGGTCAAGGGGCCTTTGATGGCGATCAGGCAGCGGGAAATTTCTTCGACGGTCTCATCGGGGAGCCAGATCTCTTCATTGTAGACGGCGTTGGCTTTTTCTCCGGCATAGATCTCCTGCCAGGCGATGGAACGTTTTTTGCCGTAAGCCTTTTCCACGGCGGCGTTCCACATGGCGAGAGAAGCCGTGGTGATGTCAGGACCGATGCCGTCACCTTCGATAAAGCTGATGATCGGCTGATCCGGAACCTGAAGTTTTCCGTTTTTATCTGCGCTTACATACTCTCCCGCAGCCGGGCGGACGATGAAAGATTTTGCCATGATGGTATTCTCCTTAGTGTTTACAGTATGGTATTTTTAAGTGCTATAATAATATAGCATACTCAATGTGATATTGCTATGTTATTACTGAATAAAATCTGCAATATAGCCAAAAATTAAATGATGCGGCAGGGGAAGGTTTCACTTGATATCAAGCTCTCTCCGCACCGGAACCTTGCATTTGTCCTGAGTTACAACGTCATCAGGCACGATGCCGTCCAGAAGAATGTTCGCTGTTTCCGGTCCGTTTTTGGTCATTGTTATCCAGACGATGTGATCCATTTCGCCGTATTCCGGTCCCCGTGGTGACGGGATGGCAGTTTTGCCCACTTCCGGAACCACGCCGCCGCAGGTGGCGACCACATAATAGTTTCTGCCGTAGCGGCGGAAACGGGTGTAACGGTGCCAGTCACCGGAGAACACCGTGTAGTTGCGCTTGCGCAGCTCCTGTTCGATGGCACTGAAACTTTTGTGGTGGAACTTCGGATGGTGCATAAAGACAAAAGTCCAGCGCACATCCGGATGCTTTTTCAAGGTTTCCAGAGCCCACTTCTGCTGTGCCGCCGAAAACGGTTCCGGAGAAAATGAGGTGTCGCCATCCTCCTTGCTGTTCATCACCATGAACAGCACGTTGCGGTAGACGAAACTGTAATAGGTCTGTTCTCCGAAATTCTTTATCCAGGCATTCCGGGAGATGGTGAAACGTTTGGTGTTGTTTTTGGTGTTGCGGTTGATATCGTGGTTGCCGACACAGTAGAAGAACGGCATTTTAAGCGATTCTGTCATTTTCCGCACACTTTTCCATTGGGCTTCGATGGGGGCTGAGGTCGTCGCTTTGAGCGGACTGCCTTCGACCAGGTCGCCGATGCTGACTGCGAAAGCCGGACGGAGCATATTGATCTTTTTCATCGCCCCTTCAAAAACCCCTTTGCGCGGTCTGCCGGTACGGTCGGGGATCACGGCAAAAGAGAATTCTCCGTCCTTTTCCGACAGATCAGGGAAGTTTTCGTTGGTCCACGGTTTCACGGTTCCGGTGATATCGTGTGAGAACTCCGGATGTTTCCCGAAAGTTGCTCCTGCCGCCAGCAGGAAAGCCAGCAATATGAGTTTTTTCATTTCATTGTTCTCCTTTTTTTTGAAAAACTATTTATATACAATAGCACTTTTTTCCGGTATTTTCAACCCGGTTTCCGGGAATCGGCTCCGGGAAAAAACGTCAAAAAATTTTTTTTCATCGCTTGATTTTTGCGGTATGCGATGTTATCTTGGCGGAATATCGGGACTGTAAAAGACAGTCTTTCCATCTGGTAAAAAAAGAAAAAATTCCCGGAGTAAATTATGAAAAAAGTTCTTATCCTCGCTGTTGCTGTTATCGCAGCTGTAGCTTTCACCGGTTGCGGTTCTCTCCGTACCCCGTCCAGCGGCAAACGTGCCAAAAAAGTTTACTACAACACCTTCTTCGGTATCTCCATCGAAAGTGCTGTCTACGGCGACGGTCTGGTCCTTCACCCGATCGACTGATTCCGGAATGCCGGACAGCAGATACTGCCGCGCGGCAGTTTCTGATGGAGAAGCCCCCGTGTGTTTTTTTGGGGAAAAATCGGTAATGTCCTGAATTTTGTGAAACTTCGACATCCAGATTTATGACAACTTTTATCGCCTTTGATAAAAAATATCATTTGTTACGTGTTTTGTCAATACGGCAAAAAAGAAAGCTCTGCTGCAAGCGGCGGATGCAGTGTGCGGCGAGGCGGCTCTCCCGCCGCCGCAGGGAGATTTTTTGAAGAATTAAACAACTACCACACTCAAGGCATGAGCAAGGCGAAAGGTGCGCGGAATGCCGCAGAGCGAGGTCTCCGGAAAATCGACTGCAACCGTCGAGTGCGAAGCACGAGCGGCGAGGCGGCTCTCCCGCCGCCGCAGGTTTGATTTTTATATGGGACAGCTGTGAAAAACGTAAAAAGTCAGGCGCAGAGTGATGCAGTTTCACTTGACACCCGGCGTTTGCGATGTTATATTATAAAGCTCTGTAAATTTGCCTTAATCAAAACAAGGAGATATAGAAAAATGGCGGTAAAAAAATTCAGAATCCGGATCACCGCTGATGAGTGCAAAGGCTGCGGCCGCTGCCTCACGGTGTGTCCGAAAAAGTTGATTTCCCGCGGACGTGAGTTGAACATTCAGGGATACTACGCTGCTGTTGTGGAAAATCCCGAAGGCTGTATCGGTTGCGGTTCCTGCTTCTATCAGTGTCCCGAACCCGGTGCTATCACCATCTTTGAGGAGGAATAAATCATGGCTTATCAGAAACGTATGCTGCTCAAAGGCAACGAAGCGGCTGTTTACGGTGCTTTGCTCGCCGGATGCGACTGCTATTTCGGTTATCCCATCACCCCGGCAAGCGAGATCGCCCAGAGTGCCGCTCTGCTTTTCCCCAAACTCAACCGCACTTTCGTGCAGGCTGAATCCGAAATCGGCGCGATCAACATGGTCATCGGCTGTGTTGCCGCCGGTCGCCGTTCCATGACTGCCAGCAGCGGTCTCGGTATCAGCTTGAAGCAGGAAGCGATCAGCTATCTCGCCGCTTACGAAATGCCTGCCGTTATCGTTGACGTCATGCGCGGCGGTCCCGGTCTCGGAAACATCGCTCCGGAACAGGCGGACTACTTCCAGGTCGTCAAAGGCGGCGGTCACGGCAGTTACCGCTGTCTGGTCTTTACGCCCAATTCGGTTCAGGAAATGTGCGACATGACCTTCCAGGCGTTCACCATGGCGGAAAAATACCGGATGCCTGCCTATGTCCTCACCGACGGTGTCATCGGTCAGATGATGGAATCTGTGGAACTTCCCTCTGCTGTCAAGTATGACTACGATCCGGAATGGAAGATGGGCAACATCATCAACGGCGAAGCCAACTGCATCAGCAGTATCTATATGGAACCCAACGATCTGGAAGAACTCAACAAGAAACTTCAGGCCAAATACAAGCTCATCGAGGAAGTTGAGCAGTCCGTTGAAGAATTTTCCGTTGATGATGCTGAAATAGTCATGGTCGCTTACGGTATCAGTTCCCGTGTCGCTCAGGGCGCGCTGGAACAGCTCCGGGCAGAAGGCATCAAGGTCGGTCTCATCCGTCCGAAGATGGTCTTCCCGTTCCCCAAAAACAGCTTGAATAACGCGGTGAAACGCGGTGTCAAAAAGTTCCTCTGCGTGGAACTTTCCGCCGGTCAGCTGATCGAAGATGTCCGTCTTGCCATCGAATGTCAGCGTCCCGTTGAACTTTGCAACCGCATGGGCGGCAATTTGCTCACTTGTGACGATGTCTGCGCCGCCGTCAGAAAAATGATTTAAGGAGATGTGAAAATGAGCGAAAAAGTCAAATTCGGTCGTTCTCCGGTCTTTTTTGAGACCTTCAACCGCCGTCCCGGTCCGATCAAAAAGAATATGCACTACTGCCCCGGTTGCGGTCATGGTATCCTGCATAAGCTGATCGCTGAAGCGGTGGACCATTTCGGTATCCAGAAAAACACCAAATTCATCTCCCCCGTCGGATGTGCGGTGTTCGCTTACTACTACTTCAACTTCGGCAACATCTCCGTGCCTCACGGCCGTGCGCCCGCAGTTGCCACCGGTGTTGCCCGTGCCAATCCGGAAGATTACGTCATCAGTTATCAGGGTGACGGTGACCTTGCGGCGATCGGTTTCAACGAATTTCTGCAGGCTGCCAACCGCGGCGAAAACATCACCGTTTTCTTCGTCAACAACTCCAACTACGGTATGACCGGCGGTCAGATGGCTCCCACCACTCTGCCGGGACAGAAGACCACCACCAGCCCCTACGGACGTAATCCGCTGACCGAAGGTTATCCGACCCCGGTGTGCGAAATCGTCAACGCTCTCACGGCTCCGGTGTACATCGAGCGCGTGGCTTTGACCACTCCCGCCCGGGTCGCCGCCGCCAAGCGCGCGGTTTACAAAGGCATCCAGAACCTCAAGGAGCGCAAAGGTTTCTCTCTTATCGAAGTTGTTTCTCCCTGTCCGGTCAACCTCAAAATGTCTGCCGAACAGGTCAATGAGTTTATCGAAAAGCAGATGATGAACTACTTCCCGCTCGGCGTGATCCGGGACAAGACTGCGGAAACTGAAGGTCGTCCGCTTCCGGCTCCCGTCGTCCGCGAAAGTGCCGATGTGGAAAAGATCCTGCTCACCGAAAAACGTTCCGACAGTGTTGCCGCTGATTTCCGGAACACTTCCAGTATGTTCGACAAAGAACTGCGTGTCAAGATCGGCGGTTTCGGCGGTCAGGGTATCCTTTCGCTCGGCGTGATGCTTGCCAACATGGGTATGCTCCGCAACTTCAACGTCAGCTGGATGCCCTCCTACGGTCCGGAACAGCGCGGCGGTTCCGCCTGCTGCTCAGTGATCGTCAGCCGCAAGATGATCCCCTCTCCCATTCTGGAAAGCGGTATCGATCTGATGATCGCCACCACCCAGACTGCGTTGGAGAAATACCTCCCCGGCTTGAAGGAAGATGGTATTCTGATCTACGACAGTTCTGCGGTCAAACTTCCGGAGCTTCCTGCTGCGATGCGGACTTACGGTGTTGATGCCATCGAAATCGCCGCTACCAAGCTCGGCAGTTCCAAGTGCGCCAACAGCGTGCTGATGGGTGTGCTGGCTGCGGTGCTCGCCGCCAACGGTCTCAATGAAGCCGATCAGGCGGACTTTGACCGTGCTTTCGCTGAAGCTGTCGAAGAGAAATTCGGCAAGAAACCCGGTGCGGTCGAGATGAACGTCAAGGCCTATGAAGCCGGTAAAGCTGCTTCGTTGAAGTAATTTCAGCAAAAGACAACTGTTGAAGGGCTGTTGCAAAACCTTAAAAAAAGGGGAGCAACAGCCTTTTTCTATTGTTTGAGGCAATTTCAAAACTCCTCAAAATCGCTGAAGCGTCCTCGCTTCGATTTGTGAAAGGGAGCGTTTTCAGCTGTTATCATGCCGATAGCAGCTTCAAACTACCCTTTCAACTCTTTGCGATACCATCTTCATCATTTTTTGAATAACTTTTGAAATTACCTCGTTTGAGCTGAAATTGGCTCACAATTTTTTCAATTTCGCGCTTTGTTTCTGCATAGTTGCTTTGCAAATTGTTGAGAACAAAACATTCCGCTGCTCCCGGAAGGGGTGGAGTGCGGGGAGGGGGGGAACCCTCTTTTCCCGCAAAATCACGCCCGGGTCGCAAATGCGTAGAACAAAGGATAATCTCCGCCGGATTTCTCCACCCGGATGTGGACATTTTCAGTTCCCGGAGCCAGTTTTACGGTGCAGTTGCCGTCATCATCGAAGCGGCAGAGCTGACGGTTTCCGTCGCAGTTGAGGAAAAACTCCTTTACCGCCGGATCGCCGTGGATGCAGAGATTTTCTGCGCGCTTGAGGTCAAATTCAAAAAAGCCGTTGGGGAAGACCCGGTTGCCCGCCCAGCGTGCCGGGTATCCGTTGTGCAGGACCGCGTGCGATGCGTGCATGTAACGGTAAATCCTGATATCATCACAGATGCCGCCGCAAATGATACCGTCCACACAACCGGAGAGGAACTTTTTCCGTGCGGCGACTTCCCCGCAATACTCTGCCGGAAGTTCTTTGCAGATGGCGGCAAAGGGTTCCAGACAAACTTCTTCCAGAGTGCGGTTTACTTCGTTCACCCGGTGTTCCAGACCGTTGAAGACATTCCGTTTGGCAGTTTGCAGGGGGTGTCCGGCAAGTTCATCGAACTCTTTCAGAGCTGAGGCGACAGCGGCGTTGAGGTTCACCGGTTCATCATTGCCGTTTTCCGCATCTTCAAAATATGCCGCCATCGCTTTGGTAAGAGCCAATGCCGCGCGGCTGACGGTGACGGCATTCTGCCAGAGGTGGTGACGGTAATTTTCCGGACAGCCGATGGATTCGTACAGAGCCAAACCTTTTTTGGCGATGGCGACCGCCTCCTCTTTTTCTCTGACCGCCGCAACTCTGCCGGGGGAGAGCCGGTCGGTGAGGATGGACCACACGCCTCTGCCGTTTTGCAGTGATTTCCCGGTGTGCATCAAAGAGAGAACGAATGCCGCTTTCAGATATTTCATCGCGTAATTGCCGTGGAACATCACCTGATGGTCGATGTAGTATATCCGGCTGACCAGCTCCCAGTCCAGCAGGTCAAGTCGGGACAACTTTTCCCGGAACTCCGGCGGATAATGTTTTTCCATATACTCCTGCCGGATCTGTTCTGCGGTGATATCAGCATCTTCGATCGCGCGGCTGTAAGCGTAAAAGTTGATGTCGTAAAGGTCAAACAGCGAATGTCCCCGGCGGTCGATGCGGATGACATAACGTTCCACACCGGCGCGCTGGGCATCCCGGACGTAACGGACGATGTGATGGACCTGTTCGCAGGGAAGAAAGCCCTGTCCCATAAATTCGCCCACGCTGTCACATTCGGCGGAGAGGGTCAAGCCGGGAATGTGTTTGAGGAAAGGATTTGCAGGCAGGTACGGGTCGAAATCGTAGGGAGTGACTTTGGTTTCGATTTCAAAAGTGTGCCGGGGGGCGAGCAATGCGGCTCCGGCGATGATCTGCTGATAATCTTCGGAAATCGAACCGAAAGAACGCAGAATAAAACGTTTGTTGCGCTTTTCCAGTTCAACAGCAAAAGATTCGGCAACAAATTCTACCACCTTTTCCGGCGGATAAATTTCCGGCATGGAGTTGTGTATAGCGGAAAAGTCCGCTTCGGTCAGAGTAAGCACGATGCCGTCCAGTCCCGGGCAGGCGGAAAAAGCCCGGTCGACTTTGTAGGCGATAAGCTCCCGGAAACGGTTGCCCAGCAGATCAAATTCGCCGTTGGCATCGAGCAGATCGGGCATATCTTCCAGTAAGCCGGGCGGGATCATCACTTCGCGGTGGAAGTAGTAGACCGCTTTGCCTGCCGCGTGGGCGAGAGAGGTGATCTCATTCATCCGGCGTTGATTTTCTGCGACTTCCGCCTGATCCCAGCTCTTTGCCGCCGCCGGAAATTCGGTGTAGTTTATCAAACCGTCCAAACCGCCGTAAGGGGTGTGGCACTGACCGCAGATCTCCAGACTGTCGACCCGGTAATTTTCAGCTTCTTTGAGTAAGCGGGCGACATAAGCGGGGTCAAGCGGGGTGGGATGAAGGATGCTCCAGGTGATTTCCGGGCGTGACATGACAGTTTCTCCTCTGGAATTGGGTTTTCTGGTATTATATTTTCTAAAAATCACTTTTCGCCGTATAATATATTCTCTGCAACCGGAAAAATCAACTGTTCCCCCGGGGCGATCCGGAAAAATATAAGCATGGAAAAGTTTGCAAAAGCGGGATTGAGGTGCTATATTAGATGTGTGTATTTATAGTTTGGGAACATCTTTGCCAAAGTTGTTTCCCGTGGTCATAAAATCAGGCACTGCGGCAGACGGTTCACGCTGCTCCGCTGTGCCGCAACAGCAGGTTATTTGAGTTTATGCAGGAAGAGTTCTCATTTCTCAGCAAAATCGGACAGGAACCGGGAAATCTTATCAAAGGACTTCAGGCGATCCAGGCCGCATACGGTTATGTTTCCGATGATGCCATCCGTGCCGCCGCCGAATATTTCGGCCGCCCGGAAGCTGATGTCGAGGGCGTTATCAGCTTTTACGCCCAGTTCAAGCGGGTCAAACCCGGCAAATTCAAGATCGCCGTCTGCGACGGTACTGCGTGTCACCTCAAAGGTGCGCCGCTTATCCACACCTGGATAAATCAGGAGCTGGGCATAAATCCGGGCGAAACGAGCGAAGACGGACTCTTTTCGCTGGAAACTGTTGCCTGCCTCGGCTGCTGCAGCCTTGCTCCGGTGATGAGTGTCAACGGCAAGGTCCATGCCAAACTTGACCGCCGTACCATGATGAAAATTCTGAAGGAGTATGCTGCAAAATGATCTCCCCTGACATCAAACAAATCAAGATCGGTCTCGTCAGCTGCGGTATCGCCGCCGGCGGCGAAGCGGTTTATGAAAAGCTGGTCGCCGCTGCCGGAAACATTCCGGTGATAAAGGTCGGCTGTCTCGGACACTGCTATGCCGAACCGCTGGTCGAAGCGGTCCTCAATGACGGCAGTTCCATCTTTTACGGCAATGTTCCGGGAAAAGATGAAGCCATTGAAAATATCCTCTCTCTCGGTGAAGCCGGACGTTTTTCTGTTCCGGAGAAACGCCGGGAAAAAGAGTGTGTCAAAGTTCTCGCCTTTGCCGGGCGCATCGACCCCACGAGTTTTGAAGACTACGTTTCCGGCGGCGGTTATGACGGCTTGAAAAAAGCTCTCACCATGCCTCCTGAAGCAGTTATCGAAGAGGTCAAAATTTCCGGTTTGCGCGGTCGCGGAGGCGGCGGATTTTCCACCGGTATGAAGTGGAGTTTCCTCGCCGCCAAAGATTCTGCGGAAAAGGTCATCGTCTGCAACGCGGACGAAGGCGACCCCGGTGCCTTTATGGACCGCTCCCTTATGGAAAGCGTTCCGCATCAGGTTCTGGAAGGTATGCTGATCGCCGCCTACGCCACGTGCGCCGCCAAACTTATCATCTACTGTCGCGCGGAATATCCCATGGCGATCGCCAACTTGAATATTGCCATCGACCAGATCAAAGCCAACAAGCTCAATATCATCGACGGCAGAGAGATCGACATTTACATCAAAGAGGGTGCCGGAGCCTTTGTCTGCGGTGAAGAAACTGCTCTTATTGCTTCTCTTGAAGGTCAGCGCGGAATGCCCCGTTTCCGTCCGCCTTTCCCGACGGACAGCGGTTACATGGGCAAGCCGACGATGATAAACAACGTTGAAACCTTCGGCAACATCCCGCTCATCCTCCGCGAAGGCGGTGCCGAATTTGCCAAAGTCGGCACTGAAGGCGGACGCGGAACCAAGATCTTCGCCCTCGCCGGTGACCTGGAATATCCCGGACTGGTCGAAGTTCCCATGGGAACCACCATCTCCGAGATCGTCTTTGATATCGGCGGTGCCGACCCGGAAAAGGTGAAAGCGGTCCAGACCGGCGGTCCTTCCGGCGGTTGTATTCCCAAAGCGATGTTCGACACTCCGGTCGACTATGATTCCCTGCGCTCGCTGGGTGCGATCATGGGGTCCGGCGGTATGATCGTTATCGGCAATGACCGCTGTATGGTGGAAACTGCCCGCTACTTCCTCGACTTCACCCACCGCGAAAGCTGCGGAAAATGCACCTTCTGCCGTGTCGGTACGACCCGGATGTTTGAGATCCTTGAACGCATCGTCGCCGGAAAAGGCAAGGTGGAAGATCTGGATACTCTGGAGGAACTCGGCAGCAAGGTCAAAGCCGGTTCTCTCTGCGGTCTCGGTCAGACTGCTCCCAATCCGGTGCTTGCCACGCTGAGATATTACCGCGATGAGTATCTGGAACACGTCAATGAAAAGAGCTGCCGCGCGGCTCAGTGCAATGCGCTGGTGGATATCGTTCTGGATCAGAGCAAGTGCGTCAAGTGCAAACTTTGCATCAAGAGTTGTCCGGTGGAAGCGGTTTCCGCAGATTTCATCATCGATCCTGATAAATGCACCCGCTGCAACAGTTGCGTTGATATTTGTCCCAAGCACGCTATCGCCCGTATCCCGAAAGGAGAAAACAAATAATGAGCATCGAATTTTTTCTCGACGGCAAGGCGGTGAGTGCCGAGCCGGGTCAGACTATAATGGATGCCGCCAAAGCCAACGGGATCGTTATTCCCGGCTTGTGCGGTGATCCCCGTATTTCCAAGACCACCAGCTGTTTTGTCTGCGTGGTGAAAGATAAGAAAACCGGCAAGTTTCTCCCTTCCTGCTCCGCGCGCCCCGCGCCCGGACAGGAGATCGAAGTTACCACTCCGGAAGTGCTGGATATGCGCCGCACTGCGCTGGAACTGCTTTTGAGCGAACACACCGGCGACTGCGAAGCTCCGTGTACCATTGCCTGTCCCGCTCATGCGCAGGTCGAAGAGTATGTCCGGCTTATCGCCAACGGTGAATTTGAAAAAGGTCTCGCCGTTATCAAGGAACGTATCCCCATGCCGATGAGTGTCGGCAGGGTCAGCCCCCGCTTCTGCGAAAAGCAGTGCCGCCGCAACATCGACGGCAAACCGGTGGCGATCAATGAGTTCAAACGTCTTGCCGCTGATCTTTGTTATGACAGCTTTATGGAAGAAATCCCGGCTGATTGCGGTAAAAAAGTTGCGGTCGTCGGCGGCGGACCTGCCGGTTTGGCGGCGGCGTATTACCTGCGTTTGCAGGGCGTTGCGGTGACGGTGTTTGATGCGCAGGATGATTTCGGCGGCATGACCCGTTACGGCATACCGGAATACCGTCTGCCCAAAGCGATACTTTCTAAAGAAGTTGCGCACTTTGCCCAAATGGGTATTGAACTGGTTCCCGGAAAGAAGCTGGGAGAAAATCTTGATCTGGCTGAACTTAAAGCTGCTTACGATGCGGTCGTCATCGCCATCGGCTGCTGGAAGGCTTCCGGCTTGCGCTGTGAAGGTGAAGAGCTGGCGACGCCCGGTATCGAATTTCTGCACAGTGTCGCGGTCAACAACAACACCGGAAAAAATCCCGGACGTACTCTCGTCATCGGCGGCGGCAACACCGCCATGGACTGTGTCCGTACCAGCGTCCGGCTGGGCAGTTCCGATGTGACTTGCATCTACCGCCGTACTGAAGCGGAGATGCCCGCTGAAAAGATCGAGATCGCCGAAGCGAAAGAGGAGGGTGTCAAGTTCCAGTTCCTCACTGCTCCGGTAAAGTTGGAAAAACGCGGAACAAAACTTATTCTCACTTGCTTGAAGATGGAACTCGGTGAACCCGATGCCTCCGGCAGACGTAAACCGGTCGCCGTTCCCGGCAGTGAATTTGAGATCGAAGCCGATACCGTTATCAGTGCCATCGGTCAGGGAACCGATGCGCCTGCCGGAGTTCCGGTCGACCGTTACGGCAATTTGGCGGTCAAAGCGGAAAATACGACCCGGGTCGAAGATAAGATCTACGCCGCAGGTGACTGCGCTTACGGAGCCAGAACGGTGGTCGAAGCACTGGCTTCCGGACGGCTGGCGGCGTTGGAGATCGCTGAAGATATCCTCAATAAGGCAATGCCCGCGGAGAACAGCATCTTTATCTCCCGCGGCAGCTGGCAGGAGATGAGTCAGGATGAAGTGGTGGTGCTGCGAAATGATCTTTCTTCCGAGCCGCGCGTTGAATTGAAGTTCATCCCGCTTGAAGAGCGCAAGAACAGCTTTAAAGAGGTGTGCGCCACCATTACCCCGGAAGAGGCCGCTTCCGAAGGCAAACGCTGTATCGAATGCAGCTGTTCCGACAAGAGCGACTGCAAACTGCGGAAGTTCGCCGATGAAGCCGGATGCCGGAAAAATGCTTACGCCGGAGAACGGCAGCTGGCAAGTTACGACCTGCGCCATCCCGATATCGTTCAGGATCGCGGTAAATGTATCAAATGTACCGTGTGCGTGAAAGTGTGTAAAGAGGTGGTCAACCAATCTCTGCTTTCTCTGCAGAAGCGGGGATTCCAGGCGAATATCGGAACCGCGTTCAATCAGGGCCTGCCGCTCTCATGCAAAGATTGCGGTGCGTGTATCGAAAGCTGTCCCACCGGCGCACTGGATTGGCGCAAGAAGAGATAAGTTTTCATGGCTTGTACCAAACGTGCCCGTATCGTCACTTTGGGCTGCCGGTTGAATCATGCCGACAGTGCGCTGCTCACTGCCCGTCTGGAAAAAGCGGGCTATGAGCTGTGTGACGATCCCGCTGTGCCGGTGGAGCTGCTGCTGGTAAACACCTGCGCCGTCACGGCAGAGGCGGAAGCCAAAAGCCGGCGGCAGATCATGCGTTTGCGGCGGGAGAACCCCCATGCGGAGATCGTTGCCGCCGGGTGCGCGGTGGAGGTGAACGGAGGAGCTTTACTGCGTGCCGGAGCGGATCAGGTTTTGACCAATCCGGACAAAAAGCACGATTTTTCTGCCGCGCCGGGGTTGAAGAGCCGGGAAATCGGAGAGGAAAATTTTGCTGAGCGCAGTTTTTCCAGTTTCCCGTTCCGGTCGCGGGCATTCATCAAAGTGCAGGAGGGGTGTGACAACTTCTGTACTTACTGTATCGTGCCGGTGGTACGGGGGGCATCGCGGTCGCGGGATTTTACCGAAGCGGTCGCGGATTGCCGGAAAAATGTGGAAGATGGTTTTCCGGAGATCGTGCTTACCGGGGTCAACACCTGCAACTACTTTGATCAGGGAAAGGATTTTTCCGGATTGATAAAGGCGGTCGCCGCACTGCCCGGAGATTTCCGTATCCGGTTGAGTTCCACCGAACCGCATCCCGGAGATATGAGATTGCCGGAGTTGATGGCGCAGGAAAAGAAGTTGTGCCGGTTTCTGCATCTGTCCATCCAGCACGGCAGTGACCGGATATTGCAGAAGATGAACCGCCATTATACTGCGGGCGAGTTTGCGGAGTTTGTTTTCAAGGCGCGGAAACTGGTTCCGGATATCCACATCGGAACCGATTTCATCGTCGGTTTTCCGGGGGAGAGCGAACAGGATTTTCTGGAGGCGATGGAGCTTTTGAAGAAGATCGATTTTGCCAATATCCACGGTTTCCCCTATTCGCCGCGACCGGGAACACCGGCGGCTGTTATGCCGGATCAGGTGCATCCGGATGCGGTGAAAGAACGGATGCAGGAACTGCGGCGGGTCGCCGCCGTCTCTGCGGAAAAGTTTGCCGCATCCCAGTGCGGAAAAGTGTTGCCGGTGATATTTGAACGGGCAGACCGGGGACGGCTTCACGGATGGAGCGACAACTATCTGGAGATTTCCGTACCGGAAGGCAGCTTTGAGTGCGGCAGGATCGTCGATGTCGCCGTCGGAAAGGAAAATATCCGGCAATATATTCAGGAAAGAGCTTGAAAAAAAGGTGTTGCCGCAGTAAGTTAAAGAAAAGTATCATTCCGGAGTGTCAAATGAAAAAATTTGGTGTTTACAGCATAGTGTGTTTGACTGCTGCCGTATTCTGCGGCTGCGGTAAGCCGCATCGTACACCGCCTCTGGAACGGATGGAACTGGCGGCGAAGTTTTTCCGGAATATCGAGGAAAACCGTTCCGAGCAGGTCATCCGGCAGGGGAGAAAACTGCAGATGCTGATGCCGGATTCAACTTATATCAGTTCGCTGGTCGCGTTGCAGGAGGCGAATTATTCCATCGGGGAAGCGCAGAAAGAGATCGAGCGCGGTCAGATCAATAAAGCGTTGGAAATCATCCGTGAAGGCCGGCGGAAACACTCCGGCAACCGGACGTTCAGTCAGGTTTATCTCAAGGTGTTCCAGCTCCGTAATGCGGAGAAGCTGTTCCGTGCCATGCCGCGGGCGAAAAATTCTTCCGGTATGCGCGGCGCGCGTATTGCTCTGCGCAGCGGACTTTCGCTGAATATCACTCCTGAACTGAAAAAGTACCTTTCCGATTATGAACTTCAGGGCGCGGCTCTTGCCGCCCGCGAAAAAGCCCGGACCATGGCGGCGGAACGTGCCGCCCGCGATGCGGCGTTGAAGGCTAAAGCCGAAGAGCGTAAACGCAAGGACAAAGAGGCCCGCTTCGCCCGGGAAACTGCCAAAAAAGCTGCTGAAGGTGAGCGTTTGCGCCGGGAAAACCGTTTCCCTGAACAAGCTCCCGCGCAGAAAACGGAGCCGGAAGCGAAGCCGAAACCGAAACCGGAAAAATAACGTTCTGTTCTCCGGATGGGCGGGATTTTTCCGAAACACCATTGCAATATTACCGGCATGAGGTTATTTTATATATTGATGCGTATTTGATACGGCAGGACGGCGACCGGAAAATGTGCCGGAACTGCCGCGTATTTGAAACAACACCATTTCAGGAGGAATGAGAATGAGTAATGCTTACACCGTGAAACGTGCCGCAAAGACCATCGCATTGGATGCGGGGTGGGATTCTGAATTGTGGCAGAGTGCCAATGAACTGAAAGTCGATTACCGCTTTGATCGCGGCGGAGATTATACGCCGGACGTCCGTATCCGTATGCTCTATGACGATCAGCGTATCTGCGGTATGTTTCAGGTGAAAGATCAGTACGTCGTTTCCCGCGCCCGCCACAATCAGGAACAGGTTTGTTACGACAGTTGTGTGGAATTTTTCGTCAAGCCGGTCAACGCGGAACGTTACTTCAACTTTGAAATGAACTGCGGCGGCACGATTCTGCTTTACCACATCAAAGACCTCTTTGCCAAAGAGTATGCCCTTGTGCCGGAATCCGACCTTGCCACCATTGAACGGTATCACACGCTGCCCAAGTTTATCGACGATGAGATCACTGAGCCGGTTACCTGGTATCTCGGTTTCGGTATCCCCATTGCCTTCTTTGAGAAGTATTCAAAGATCTCTCCTGCGCTCTCCGGTCAGGTGTGGACGGCGAACTTCACCAAGTGTGCCGACAAGTGTTCCCACCCGGCGTGGCTCTCCTGGCAGCAGTTTGAAGTCTGCTCTTTCCACCAGCCGGATAAATTCGGCGAACTGGTCTTTGAATAAGTTTCTTTGCGGAGTGGAAAATGATAAACGAAGTCATCACCTTGCTGTGTCCGATCAACGCTGCCCCCGGACGGGGCGCGGAGATGCAGGATGCCCTCCGTCAGCTTGCCGCCGCCACGGTGCAGGAACCGGGCAATATCTGTTACCGTCTGCACACGACTGATGATCCGGATGAGTTCATCATCTATGAACAGTGGAAAAATCAGGCGGCTCTGGATGCCCACATGGCGGCGGAACACCTGAAACTTTTCCTCGCTGATGAGAAAAATCTGCTGGCGAAACAGCCCGCCGGACGTTTTCTCAAAGAGTTCGCCTGAGGAGCGTATACATCATGAGTCACATCCGGAACGAAATTGATATGCATTGCGGCAGATTTATCGCATTGCGGAAACTGGAGTATATTGACCGGCGCGGCATCGCCCGCTCCTGGGAGAGTGCCGACCGGGTCAATGGTTCTCCGCGCGGGGGATCTCAGCCTTCGGCGGTGCTGATAATCGCCCGTATCGTTCCGGATGATGAAATACTTCTGGTGCGGCAGTTCCGTCCGCCTGCCGGAAAGTATATGATCGAATTTCCTGCCGGTCTGGTCGATCCGGGCGAGGATATTGAAACTACCGCGCACCGGGAACTTTACGAGGAGACGGGATATCAGGGAAAATTTCTCTTTGCCACTTCTCCCGGATACAGTTCGCCCGGTCTTACCGGCGAAGCGGTCGCGCTGTGCGTTATGGAGATCGACGGCGGAAAGTATCCGGTCGCACCGGAAAATCATCAGGAAGAGTGTGAAGATATCGAAGTGTTCCGGGTCGCGGTCAGCGAACTTGCCGGATTCCTTGCCGGACAGGAAGCTGCCGGTTGCGGCGTGGACAGTAAACTGCACACATTTCTGGCGATGAAACAGCTCGGATTCTGACCTTTTATCTGGAGGAGAACAGCTGTTATGCTGGAAAATATTTCCATCCGCGGTGCGGCACAGAACAATCTCAAAGGTTTCAACGTCGTCATTCCGCGCAACAAATTGACCGTTATCACCGGACTTTCCGGTTCCGGCAAGTCCAGTCTTGCTTTCGATACGCTCTATGCCGAAGGGCAGCGGCGTTATGTGGAAAGTCTTTCTGCTTATGCGCGGCAGTTCCTCGACTTGATGCAGAAGCCAAAAGTCGAACACATCGACGGGCTTTCTCCGGCGATCGCCATCGAACAGCGTACCGCCGGCGGTACGCCGCGTTCCACCGTGGCAACGGTGACGGAAATATATGATTATCTGCGTCTGCTCTATGCCCATACCGGTCATCCCCACTGCCCGGAGTGCGGCAGAGAGCTTGCCTCCCAATCGGCGGAGGCGATCACTTTACAGCTTCTTGCGCTGAAACCCGGTTCCCGGATGACGATACTTTCTCCGGTGGTCAGCGGCAGAAAAGGCGAACACCTTGACGTTATCGAAAAACTTAAAGCAGACGGTTTTGTCCGTGCCCGTATCGACGGGGATATCGTCATGCTCGACGATCTGGAAGAACCCCTTGCCAAGACCCGCCGTCACACCATCGAAGCGGTCGTCGACCGGCTTATCACCGGAAATATCGACCGTTCCCGTTTGACCGATTCTGTTGAAACGGCATTGAAGCACGGCAACGGGGTGCTGACGGTGCTGCTGGCGGGGGAAGAGGCGGAATTTACCGAAAAGAGCTTTTGCGAAAAGCTGGCGTGTATTGAGTGCGGTGTATCCTTCGGTGAACTGCTGCCGCGCAACTTCAGCTTCAACTCCCCGTATGGCGCGTGCGACTGCTGCAACGGTCTGGGGATACAGTTATGTATGGACCCGGCAAAGGTCGTGCCTGATCCTGCGCTTTCGATAAAGAACGGAGCCATCCCCGGCTGGCGGCGCGGCCCGCGGCATTTGATAATCTACTACAATATGCTGTTGCGCAAGTTTGCCGAACAGTTCGGCGAAGAAAGACTGCTTTCACTGCCCTTCAACGAACTTCCGGAAGATTTCCGCCATCAATTGCTTTACGGTACCGGCGACCGGTGTCTGGAATTTGATTACTATATGCACGGCAAAAAGTTCCACTGGTGCAAGCCCTTTGAGGGCATATTGGAAAATCTGCGCCGCCGCATGATCGAAACTGATTCCGATTCCGTGCGGGAACGGCTGGCGGCGTATCAGAGTCCGCAGATCTGCCCCAAGTGCCACGGTGCCAGATTGAATAAAGTTTCCCTTGCTGTCACTGTCGGCGGTCTTTCGATAGCTCAGTTCAACGCTTTGAGCATCGGCAAAGCGCGGGAATTTATCAACTCTCTCCGGCTCAATGAGGAAGAGGAACAGATCGCCGGGGAAGTGTTGCGCGAGATCCACAGCCGTTTGACTTTTCTCTGCGATGTCGGCTTGAGTTATCTCACGCTCGACCGGATAAGTTCCACGCTTTCCGGCGGCGAAGCGCAGCGTATCCGCCTTGCCACTCAGCTGGGGTGCGGGCTGGTCGGCGTATTGTATATTCTGGACGAACCCTCCATCGGACTGCACCAGCGCGACAACGATATGCTTCTGGATACGTTGGAAAAGCTCCGCGATCTGGGCAACACCGTTCTGGTGGTCGAACACGATCTTGACACCATCCGGCGGGCGGATTATCTGCTTGACCTCGGTCCCGGTGCCGGTGTCAACGGCGGTGAACTGGTCGCCGCCGGTACGCCGGAAGAGGTGATGGGCTTTCCCCGTTCACTTACCGGAGATTTTCTTGCCGGACGGCGGCAGATCGCCGTTCCGGAAACGCGCCATATCGGGAACGGGAATTTCATCTCCATTTACGGTGCTGAGTTTCACAATCTCAAGAAGGTCGATGTCGACTTTCCGCTGGGAACATTCACCTGTGTCACCGGCGTATCCGGTTCCGGTAAATCCAGTCTGGTCAACGGCATACTGGTGCGCGCGCTGAATGAGCATTTGAAGATAAGCGATGATCCCGTTGGCAAATGCCGTAAGATCACCGGTTTGGAACACGTCGACAAAGCTATCGTTATCGACCAGAGTCCCATCGGCCGCACTCCGCGTTCCAATCCGGCAACGTACACGGACGCATTTACCATTATCCGCAAGCTCTTTGCCGAACTGCCGGAAGCGAAAATGCGCGGCTACTCCCCCGGACGTTTCAGTTTCAACGTCAAAGGCGGCAGATGTGAGGAGTGCTGCGGCGACGGCATAAAGCGTATCGAAATGCAGTTCCTCTCCGATGTTTACGTCACCTGCACCGCTTGCGGCGGCAAACGTTTCAACACTGAAACGCTCTCAGTAAAATATAAGGGGCATTCGATCGCAGATATATTGGATATGACCATAGATCAGGGCGTGAAACTCTTCTCCTCCATCCGGCAGCTGGCGCGGAAACTTGAAGTTCTTCAGGAGGTGGGGCTCGGATATTTGAAGCTCGGTCAGAGTGCCACCACCCTTTCCGGCGGTGAAGCCCAGCGGGTGAAACTTGCCGCTGAACTTGCGCGTGTTCCCCGCGGACACACTGTTTACATCCTTGACGAACCGACGACCGGACTTCACCTTGCCGATATCGACCAGCTTTTGAAGGTGCTGTTCAAGCTCCGCGATCTTGGCAACACGGTCATCGTTATCGAACACAACCTCGATGTCATCAAAACCGCTGACCACATCATCGACATCGGCCCGGAAGGCGGCGACAACGGCGGCAGGATAATCGCCTCCGGTACGCCGGAACTTGTTGCCAAAAACAAAAAATCCCACACCGCGCGCTTTCTTGCGCCATATTTGAAACCATGATCGCGCGGGTCATCACAGATATTGCGCTTGACCGGGAGTTCGACTATCTGATCCCGGCGGCACTGGAAAACGATATCCGTATCGGCAGTGCCGTGGAAGTCCCTTTCGGCAGTACCCGCCGCAACGGTTATGTGCTGGAAATTTGTGCTGAAAGCGCGTTTGCCTCCACCGGTAAGCTCAAGGAACTTTCCGGCTTTGCCCGCAACCGCGCCCATATTCCGGAAAAACTCATCACTCTGGGAAAGTGGATGGCGGAATACTATTGTGCCACGCAGGAACACGCCATCCGCACTCTGCTTCCTGCCGCCGTGCGCAGCGGCAAAGTCAAGGCACTGGTCACCCGGGTCTTTTATCTGCCCGATCAGGCGGCGGCGGAGAAGTTCATTATCGAAAACGCCGATGCCAAACGGGTGGTCAAACGGATTGAGGTGCTGAAACTTCTGCTCCGCATCCACGAAGGTACGCTTACGGAAATTTCCGGACATCCGGAATACTCCCCCGGCGCATTCGATGCGCTGCGTAAAGCCGGTTTGATCGCTTTCCGCGAGGAAACCTTGCGCCGCGATGTCTTCGGTGAAGCGGAGGTCGTGCCGGGAAAACCGCTGCCGCCGACCCCGGATCAGCAGAAAGCTCTTGCCATGGTGGAGGAATTGCTTGACCGGAAAGTGCCGCAGCACGTTCTGGTTCTCCACGGTGTGACCAACAGCGGTAAAACGGAAGTTTATCTGCAAAGCATTGCCAAAACGCTGGAACGGGGAAAATCTGCCATTGTTCTGGTTCCGGAGATATCGCTTACCCCCCAGACGGTGCGCCGTTTCCGTTCCCGCTTCGGTGACCGCCTCTGTGTTCTGCACAGCCGCCTCTCCGACGGTGAACGCTTTGACGAATGGAACCGCATCAACTCCGGCGAAGCTCAAATCGTTATCGGTGCCCGTTCCGCGCTCTTTGCGCCGTTCCGCAACCTCGGTTTGATCGTGGTCGATGAAGAACACGAATCCAGCTACAAGCAGTCGGAATCGCCGCGCTACATGGCGCGCGATGTCGCTGTGATGCGGGGAAAACTTGAAGATGCTGTGGTCATTTTAGGTTCAGCTACTCCGTCGGCAGAATCGGTTTATAATGCCAGACAGGGCAAGTTTCTGCTCTGCCGCATGGAGGCGCAGGTCGCAGACAAGCCCAAGCCGGTGATACGCATTGTCGACCGGCGGCTGGATCCGCTGCCGGAACCCGGCAGCAGCAACCTTTTTTCTCCGGTGCTGATCGATGCGGTTCAGGAACGTCTGGAGCGCGCCGAACAAACCATCCTCTTTCTCAACCGGCGCGGCTATGCCCGGAGCTTGTGCTGTCCGGCGTGCGGTTACGAAGCGCGCTGTCCGGAGTGTTCGGTCAACTATAATTATACTTACAGCCGCCGCCGGGAAATTTTGAGCTGTCACCTCTGCGGCGCGGTAATCCCCGCTCCGGAGTGCTGCCCGGAGTGCGGTTCTCCGGATATAATCTATCGCGGCAGCGGAACCGAAAAGCTCGAAAGCTGCGCCCACGGTGTTTTTCCCGGTGCCCGTATCGGACGTATGGATTCCGATACCATGCGCTCATCCTCGGACTATGAGGTGGTACTGGACAAGTTCCGCCGGGGGCAGCTGGATATCCTTGTCGGTACGCAGATGATCGCCAAAGGTCTGCACTTCCCCGGTGTCACTCTGGTCGGAGTAATCAATGCCGATCACGGCTTGTCGATGCCCGATTTCCGTGCCGCCGAACGGACGTTCCAACTGTTGACCCAGGTCGCCGGACGTGCCGGACGCGGCGACCGGCGGGGCGAGGTCATCTTCCAGAGTTCCAAAGACAGTGAAGTGCTGCAATTCGCCGCCAATTTGGACTTTGACGGCTTTGAACAATATGACCTTGAATTCCGCAAGATGTTGAATTATCCGCCTTACACCCGCTTGATAGCGATCGTATTCCGCGGCGAAGATGAGAGCGTTCTTGCCGCGTTTGCCGCCAACTTTGCCGCACAGCTTGAACCGTACAAGCACGCAAATTTGAAGATCACCCCCCCCGCTCCGGCACCGATCGAAAAGATAAAAAATAAATACCGCTATCTGATGACCATCCGGGGAACCGGATTGAAAACCATCCGCGAAGCCATCCGCGTTCTGGCTCTGCACCGCCCTCTGCCCAAAAATATCGATATCGCCATTGATGTCGATGCCCAATATCTGATGTGACCGCCTGTGTACTTATTTTATGCGCGATAATGTGTCGCTCAGTTCACTTATGGCATCGGGCAGTTTACCTCCGACCCGGCAGAAACTGTCCGCATCGACTTCGATGAATCTTCCCTGCTTCACCGCCGGAAGATTGCGGTATTCGCCCCGGGCAAAGTATGTTTTCACCATCTTCATCGGCAACCCGGCGCAGATGATCGCTTCCGGCTGTGCTTTGAGAATATATTCTGCTGATACGGTGAAATATCCCTGTTCTACTTTGCCGCAGATATTCTCCCCTCCGGCAAGTGTCACCGCTTCGTGGAGGAAACTTTTTTTTCCGCAGCTTATCACTCCCGGCATCCCCAGCACAAGCAGGACTTTGACTGCTTCCCTCTGCCGGTTCCGGTTTTGCAGCTCTCTTATGCGGCGTTCATACTTTGCCGCTTCTGCTTCCGCCTGCGTTTCCAGTTTCAGTATCGTTCCCAATTTGCGCAGATTTGCCGCGTGGTCAGAAACATTCTTCCCCGGTAAGATCATAACTTTTATCCCCAACTGTTCCAGCATCCGCCAGTTCCCATTTGGATGTCTGGTGTCGCTGATGATATGTGTCGGGCGGAGCTTGACGATTTTTTCCATCGCCGGAAGTCCCATCTTTCCGGCAACCGGCACCGCTTCCGCCTCCGGCGCATTGCACGCCGAACTCCTGCCGCAAAGATACTTTACTCCGCCAATGGCGCAGATCGCATCTGTTACTCCCGGTGATAAAGAGACAATTTTCAACTCTTTACCCCACAAGACACTGCACCCGATGGTGCACAATATATACAACAGTTTTTTCATCGCCGTTATCTCCTCTTTTTCCGGCAGCGGAAAAGGTCATTCACCGTTTCCGCATCCCCGCCTCCGAACCAGCCGAGATCGTAATTTTCTGCCAACTCCCCTTCCGTGTATCCCCATCCGCTCTGGCGGTAACTCAACGGACCGCAGCTTTCCACATGACCGTCCGCCCAGCCGATATTGACCCGCTTCCGGTGGCGGAAGTGCATCGTCGGCGCGGAACCGGTATACACTACTTCGTCCTGTCGCATCATTCCCGGCGCAAACAGGTCTATTTGCTCGTTGAACCGCCCACTGCTGTTGACACTGGCATGGTCGGCAAACATTATCGTCTTCCCCGGCTGTTGCAGCTGCGATGACTTCGCCGGTACCGGATTCATCCCCCGGTAATCGTAAGTCCCGATACCGACAGAATATCCATATCCGCCCGTGCCGCTGTTGGTTCCGCTGCTGTACTCAAACAGCACCGACGGACAGTAACTTATCCCCGCTGCGTTGCCCATGTACTCTCCCAGCCCGCCACGACTCCTGACATCACTTATCCCCGCTTCCGGCATGCCGCACCAGTACCGGTACGGCGTATCCCATATCGCACTGTAAATGAAATATCCCGCATTGCCGCTCTCATACAGCAAATTCGCTGTCGTTATCTGCTTGAGATTGCTCAGACAATTCGCCCCGCGCCCCCTTTCTCTTGCACTCTGCAAAGCAGGAAGCAAAATCGCCGCCAGTATCGCAATAATAGCAATAACCACCAGCAGTTCTATTAACGTGAAAGGCTTTATGGGAGAGGGGAAAAACTTCTTTTCACGGGAAAAGAGTTTTTTCCCCTCTCCCAAACCCTCTCCCCTTTTCAAGAAAAGCGGGGTATTTTGCTGCTCCCGTTGGTCGCAGCGGAACAGAAAACGTAATGATGAGACAGTAGAACTTACCAGCAGTTCTATTAATGTGAAAGGCTTTATGGAAGAGGGGAAAAACTTCTTTTCACGAGAAAAAAAGTTTCCTCTTTCCCCCGCGCCCCCTTTCTCTTTCAAAAAAAGCGGGGTATTTTGCTGCTCCCGTTGGTCGCAGCGGAACAGAAAACGCAATGATGAGATAGTAGAACTTACCAGCAGTTCTATTAATGTGAAAGGCTTTATGGGAGAGGGGGAAAAGAGGTTTTCCCCCTCTCCCAAACCCTCTCCCCTTTTCAAGAAAAGCGGGGGGTTTTTGTGTATTGTGCAGGACGATGTTTTCACGCTGTTTCCGGGTTATTTTTTTACTCTTGATTTTTCTGCATTTATGACCTGCTTGCAATGCGGGCAGTTGAACAACACCTGATTTATCCTTTTACACTCCTTCAGCTTTGACACCTTGTAACACTTGCGGCACTTGAGCTGTATTTCCAGTACCGCACTCTTTTCCGTCGTTGCCGGAGGAAGGTTTTCTTTGCATCCGCTTCCCGCCGCACTTGCGGCAGCCGCCAACAAATATATCAGTAATTTTTTCATTTTCAATAACGCGGGTCAAAATATTTTTCACGATTCTCATCATCATTCTTACAGGGATATCCCAGCATATACTGTTCATCTCCGTATGCCGAATCTTCCAGTGTCATCGTCTCCGCGTGCCCATCACAAAAACTCACCGCCGCACGGCGGTTGTGCCGGAAGTGCATGGTCGGATTCATCAACCAGCTTCCCCCGGGAGCTTCAATACTGGCACTGTATCCGTGGTTGCTCGGCGTCGGACTCCAGTTCCCATTGGCATCGACCATGATCGCTGAATCCGCAAACATGATCTTTTCCGTCACATGCCGGATGCGCTTCACCGGAAAACCCGATGCGTATGCTTCATGGGAATACTCTCCCGGATACAGCGTTCCCACCAATACATTGTAACCGTATCCTCCGCAGTTCATCTCAAAACTCTTCGGCGGATCTCTCAACGCATTGCACTGCGAAATCACCCCCTTGCCGCCCAGAAATTGCGCCAGCGGCGCATCCGACGGGTCGTAAGAGGCACTCTCTCCAAAGTTGCTGGATACCTGCGATGTTCCACACCAGCGGTGACGGTTTCCGCTCATCATATCCGTTGCGTATGGTACCAGAAAATCATTGCTGCTTTCCGCATACAGCAAATTCGCCATCGTTATCTGCTTGAGATTGCTCAGACAATTCGTACTTCTCCCCCGGTCTCTCGCCTTGCCCAAAGCCGGCATCAGTATCGCCGCCAGCATCGCGATGATCGCAATGACCACCAGCAGTTCGATGAGAGTGAATGAGTGTGCGGGGGACAAAGGAAACTTTTTTTCACGGGAAAAAAAGTTTCCTCTTTCCCCCGCGCCCCCTTTCTCTTTCAAAAAAAGCGGGGTATTTTGCTGCTCCCGTTGGTCGCAACTCTGGACAACAGTGTTTTCCATCTCCTGTAAGATGGAACCCGGCGGCGTTCCTTTGTAAAAATTCATTTTTTCTTTGTTCCTTTCATGTTATGCGCATTTACAGTTGATTTTACTCAACTTGCCGCGGTGGAGATCTGACTTGGCTCAACGCCTCACAGTTGCGCAACAGTTCAGGATTTGCACCTGATTCATCCATTTTATCCGCGACCGGACCGTTATTTGTTTTGCACTCTCTTTGTTTGCCGGACAAAGGAGTACAACGATTTGCTTAATATACATTTCCTTTCAACTTGATTCAAGAGAGTTCCGGTGTTATATTCAGTAAAAAACATAAAGGACAACTATGATGAACTCTCTCACTAAAATTCTCTTTGTCTGCCACGGCAACATCTGCCGCAGTCCCATGGCGGAGTTTGTAATGAAAGACCTGCTCAAAAAGTGCGGCAGATCCGATCTCTTTATTGTCGAATCTGCCGCCACCAGTACCGAAGAACTCGGCAATCCGGTCTATCCTCCCGCCCGCGAGGTGATGCGCCGTCACGGTATCGACTGTTCCGGGAAATATGCCAGACAGATACGTTCTTCAGATTATTCCGATTTTGATTATATCATCGGTATGGATTGCCGCAATCTTGCCAATATGCTCCGTTTCTGGGGGAACGACCCCGAAGGAAAAATCTCCCTTTTGATGAGCTATACCGGTTCCGACCGGGAAGTCGCCGACCCCTGGTACACCGGAAACTTCGATGCCACCTGGGACGACATCACTTCCGGCTGTACCGCCTTTTTGAACGGCCTCGGCTTCTGACCTTCCGGGGAACGTCACTTTTTTCTGCTTATCTTAATCCCACTGCCTTGCGGACACGATCAAGAAGAATATTCGCTTCTTCCCGGGCGCGTTCACCGTTTTTACGCAGGATCTCTTCGACATAATCGAGGTTGGCGGCAAGTTCTTCGCGTTTTTTCCGCATGGGTTCAAAGAATGACCACATCTTGTCGAACAGAGCCTTTTTCGCATGACCGTAACCGTAGTTCCCGGCGCGGTAATTGGCTTCCATCTCCGCCACCTCTTCGGGGGAGGCGAACAGTTTGTAAATGGCAACGACATTACAGCTGTCCGGGTCTTTGGGTTCTTCCAGACCTTTGCAGTCGGTGACGATGCTCATGACCTGCTTTTTGATCTCCTTTTCCTTGCCGAAGATGGGAATGGTATTGTTGTAGCTCTTGGACATCTTCTGACCGTCGATACCGGGGACGATGGCGACCTGATCGGGGATGTATCCTTCGGGAATGGTCAGGATATCGCCGTACTCATTGTTGAACTTGATGGCGATATCGCGGGTGATTTCCAGATGTTGTTTCTGGTCTTTGCCGACGGGAACGAGGCTGGCACTGTAAAGCAGGATATCCGCCGCCATCAGTACCGGGTAGGAAAAAAGTCCGTTGTTGGGAGCAAACCCTTTGGCTATCTTGTCTTTGTAACTGTGGGCGCGTTCCAGAAAACCGACCGGGGTGACGGTCGAGAGGATCCAGGAGAGTTCGCACACTTCGGGAACTGCTGACTGCCGGAAGAAGCAGGTTTTCTCCAGATCGACTCCGCAGGAGATGAAGTCGAGAGCCAGATTGACCACCCGGGCGCGGAGGTCTTCTGCTTTGGGGTTGGTGGTGAGTGAGTGGTAGTCGGCGATAAAGAGGAAACTTTCCCCTTTGCTCTGCAGATCGCAGACTTGACGCATTGCTCCGAAGTAGTTCCCAAGATGGGGGATGCCGGACGGCTGGATACCAGTAAGTATTCTCATTCTATTCTCCACATAAGATTATTGATTATAAATTGTCGATCACAGAAAAATCCTTGCTCCGTCTCCGATGGAACAGATGAAGTGTTCCGCTTCTATGCCGGTTTGCAGTTTGTACGCAGTACATACTCTTGATGCGTATTCTTCAGCGGCATCCGCTTCCACCAGATGGATGGAGATCCCGCCGAACCCACCTCCGGAGAGCCGGGCACCGATACAGCCGGGAACGGAACGGGAAAGTTCGACCAGATAATCAAGTTCCGGCGTACTGTTTTCAAAATTCACCCGGCTGGATTCGTGGGAGGCGTAAAGCAAGGCTCCGAACGCTTTCATGTCTCCTGCGGCAATGATCTCTGCGGCGGCTTTCACCCGGTCACACTCATTGACCACATGGCGGGCGCGGAGCAGTTCCAGACGGGAAAGTTTGTCTGCGGCATCTTCCAGCATTTCCGGTGTCACATCGCGCAGGGTCGAAACTCCGGGATAGATGGCGGCAAGTTTTTCAGCCGCGCTTTCGCAGTTTTCCCGGCGGACATTGTAATCTGAATCCACCAGATGATGTTTCTTCATCGAGTTGATGACGACAAAAACATACCCGTCCTGCAACGGCAGCGTTTTTACCACCTCCACACTGCGGAAGTCGCTCATAATGATGGCATTCTTTTTTCCGAAGATAGAACTGAACTGGTCGAGCAGACCGGTTTTCAGTCCGAGAAAATTGTTTTCGACACCCTGACCGGCACGCGCCCATTCCGCTTTGTCCAGAGTGAAGTTGAAAAGTTTTCCCAGTGCCAATCCGGCGGCTGTTTCCAACGCGGCGGAACTGGACATCCCCGCTGAAAGAGGAACACTGCTCTCCAGCCCTGCGGCAAATCCATGACTGAATTTGCATCCGCGTTTACGCATTTCATTCATCATTCCGATGATGTAAGCACATCCGTTGCGCGGCGGGGGAGCATCCATATCAGCGAGGTCGAAGGACATTTCACAGTTTTCCCGGAAATCCATCACCCGGCACTGGCTCCCTTTCAACGGAGCCAGCACTATAGCCGTGTTCTGACTTACCGCGCAGGAGAGAACAAAACCTTCATTGTAATCGGTATGGTTCCCCAGAACTTCCAATCTTCCGGGCGCGGCGGCTCCGGCTGCCGGAGCGAGATCGAAGAAGTTGGTGAATTTTTCAGCAAGCTGGTTCATAAATGTACTCTTTCGGTTCCGGTAATGATCCCTGTGGATTTCTGATAACTCTCATTGTCATATATAAAATATATCATGGACAAGGTGATTTGTCAATAGCTGTCGCACTGCCAGTCGCCCTTTGGCGCGGAGGTTCGGTTCGGAGCAAAAGGTCGCCGGCTTGATGTGGGGGCTCCTCGCCCCCCCACCCCCCCTTGCGTGGGCTGGCGCACTGCGGAGTGCCACTTGGAGCGGAAGGTGGAGCTGTTCCATACAGCCGGCGCGCCGAAAAACATAAGCCGCTCAAGCGGCGCATCTCACACCACTGCCCTGGTCGCCGCAGGCGACACAAACTCCAGTGGATACCGAGGCGGCGATATCGCAAAGCCGGGCGGGTTTTGCAAGCGAGAAGCGAGGGGAGTGGACTTATGTCCTCGACCCGAGCGGCGAGCACAGCAAGGCGCGCTCCGGCAAAGCGAGATCGCCGCCCCCCTACATAAAGCAGATGCGGGATATGCACTGATCGAAGCTCTCTTTGCCACTGAGAATGTCGATCTGGATACGCAGATAATATATCGGAACATCGCATCTGTCCAGATGCGGTATGCGCACGGCATCTTTTTCAGTCGTTACCACCATTTCGGCACCGGCGGCTTTGGCGGCATTCACAAAGTCGATGATCTCCTGCCGGGTGTAGTGGTGGTGGTCGGCGAAGTGATCTTTTGCCACCAGCTGCGCTCCGAGCTGTTCGAGGAAGTTTTCAAAACTTTCCGGTCTGGCGATCGCGGATAGGGCGGCGACTTTGCGGCCTTTGAGGAAGGAAAGATCTTCCTGTTCCCGGTCGGAAAAGAGTTTGACCAGATATTGCGGACGGTGACAGCATTCGATGATCTCCGCGCGGCGGGTGTGACGGCGGATAAAGCGTTTCAAATGGCGGAGCTTGCTGCTGCCGTCGGATTTGGTGAGAAAGATGTAGTCGGCACGCCGGATATTTTTTATCGGTTCGCGCAAAATCCCCCGCGGCAGGACGTGACCGTTGCCGAAAGGGTCGGTGGAATCGACCAGCACGATATTGATGTGCGGTTTCAGTTTGAGGTACTGGAAGCCGTCATCGAGGATGATGATGTCGGTTTTAAATTCATCAATGGCGTGGATGCCGGATTTCACCCGGTCTTTGTCGACGATAACCGCCACATCGTGCAGATTTGAGGCGAGCATAAACGGTTCGTCACCGGCGTGTTCGCTGTCCATGAGCAGATTTTCGCCGTCGGAGACCACCTGCGGAGGAAGTTCCATCTCTCCGGAATGGAACGCGTGATAAAGTTTTTCCCAGAAGGAGCGTTTTTTTCTCCGGTATCCCCGGCTGAGAATGGCTACTTTGCGCCCTTTGGCAGAGAGGGAACGGGCAAAGACCTCCACCACCGGAGTTTTTCCGGTCCCGCCGCAGCTCAAGTTGCCGATGCTGACCACGAGACAGCCCAATGCCTGATTGCGGATGACCCGTTTATCGTAGAGCCAGATGCGGAACTGCACCACGGTGCGGTAAACACGGGAGGCGACAAAAAGCAGACAGGTGATGACCCGGTCATACCAGTGTTTCCGCCGTCCCGCCATCAGATCGAGGAAATACTGTTCCAGCTCCTCGGCACTGAGTTTGAATTTGTGCATCTGCGCCCCCCCGGAAGTTCAAAGTTCAAAGGTGGAACCGTCGGAAGCAACGCGCAGCGGTGCGCCCCAGGCACTTTCCGCCCGGGCGAGGGCGTTATCGTAATCGTTGAGAAGTTCGCGCCCGGAATGGACAAAGATGATATCTTTCACCTGACGCTGTTCTTTGCGCAGTGCGGCGCACACTTCGGAACTTTTGTGATGTCCGGTCTCCATAAGCAGCAGGTCACAACCGTCGAGAAAATCGCCCATATCGGCATAACTTTTCACATCTCCGGAAAAGACGATCACCTTTCCATCCGCCTTTATCCGGAACGAATAGGAGCGGAATACTCCATCTTCCGGCACTCCGAGGTGGAAGTTGTGCCGCGCTTCGATCGAAACGTTTCCGTCATCGAAGATCATCCCGTCAGCAATGCGGTGCGGCGTGAGCGGATAGGGAAAGCCTTTCCACTTGTCGGAGACGGACAACCAGTTCGTCACGCCGGAAAAGATATTCATATCCGGCAGAAAGAGTTCCAAAGGATGGAGTTTGTTCCGGGAGGTCACCTGCATGGTCTTGGTTATCGCCCATAACAAATTGGGCAGCCCCCCGCAATGGTCGATATGCGGATGAGATATGCACAACGTCCGGATGTCGAGCAGGTCAAGCCCCATCTCCACGGCAGTATGGTAACAGCTTTCCCCGGCATCGAACCAGTAAAGTTTTCCGTCAAACTCCAACGCCCAAGAGGTGTGATGCCTCCCGGGTTGAGGTTCTGTACCGGCACTGCTGCCGAAAACGTGGAGCTTGACCATGGATGAATTTCCTCAGTTCAAAATCAGAGGATGCCGCAATCGACCAGAGTTTTCTTCAAAACTTCAGCGTGGGCAGCACTCATTTCGCAGAGAGGCAGGCGGTATTCCGGAGTGATGGCTCCGGTCATGCCCATCGCCGCCTTTACCGGAATGGGGTTGCTTTCGATAAAGAGGTTGCAAAAGAGCGGATAATATTTGCGGTGCGCTTCGCGGGCGGCGGCAAAATCGCCGTTGAGAGCCGCCGCGACCATCGCGGAAAGTTCGCCCGGGATGAGGTTGGATGCCACACTGATGATACCCTTTGCTCCGACGGAGATCATCGGGAGAGTGAGGGAATCGTCGCCGCTGAGTACGGTGATATCGCACAGATCGAGGATCTCAGAGACCCGGTCGACACTGCCGCCGGCTTCTTTGACCGCGACCATCAGCGGATTTTTGGAGAGACGGGCGATAGTTTCCGTAGCGATAGGCACACCGGCACGGCCGGGGACGTTGTAGAGGACAACGGGCAGACCGGTCTTTTCCGCAACGGTGGAAAAGTGGCGGTAGATACCTTCCTGAGTGGGCTTGTTGTAGTAGGGCGTCACCTGCAAAGTAGCATCGGCACCGGCGGCTCTGGCTTCGCGGGAGAGGTGGATGGCCTCCTCCGTGGAGTTGGCACCGGAACCGGCGATGACCTGACAGCGGCCGTTGATGATCTCAACAGTTTTTGCGATGACTTCGATATGTTCTTCCGTTGAAAGCGTCGGAGATTCACCGGTAGTGCCGACGGGGACGACCCCCGCGACTTTGCCTGCGACCTGAGCTTCCAGCAGAGCTTCAAAAGCCTTCCAATCCACACTTCCGTTGCAGAACGGAGTGACCAACGCCGTGTAAACACCTTGTAAAACCATTTTTTATCCTCTTGATAAGGGGTTGAAATAATACTGTCCATATATAATTTACCACCAAATAACATTAAAATCAATACTTGTATTTGAAAAAAAACACATCCGTGTTAAATTATATGGTGAGCAATCAAAAAATATGGAGAATACGATCTGTTATGAAAAATATCTTTGCTGCTGTTGCCATGCTGGTTTTTGCCGGATGCGTTTCTTACTCCTACACCGGAAAGTATGAAACTCCGGTCAAAGAGGAAAAAGATATCCGGATATTTACCGATTCCGCCAAAGTTCCCCGCCGTTACACCGTGCTGGGCAAGGCGACCGTTTCCGGAAACTGTCAGGATGTGAGCCGCGACCGGCTTATTTCCAAGCTCCGTTCCAAAGCGTGTGCTGCCGGGGCGAGTGCCATTCTGATTACCGATCAGCAGATGGTGACAATCAGCGAAGATTCCGGGAGCAGTCCCTTTTTTACCGCTTTTGATGCCGATGATACCAATTCCAACTGGAGCCAGCTCCAGCAGGATGTGGATGAAAACTTCGCCAATACCCGGCGGATGAAAAATGCCAACTCCCCCGGTGCTTCCCGGCGGGTGATCCACGCGGAATTTCTCCGTTATACCGAATAAAGAACCTGCATGTTCTGTCCGGGTACATCCTGTGGGTACAATAGAACGGATTGGGGTACAGATTGAAAAGATTTGTAAAATCCTGTCCGGAGACTATTGCATTTGAAAAGTTTTTGTGTTATAATTGAACCGTGTTACCGCAGAGTACAAGCTAATCACAACAGGAGGGGTACTATGAAAACAGAACGCACAAGCATTAAAAACAATCCGGGAAATCACAACTTTAACTTTACGCTGATCGAACTCTTGGTGGTTATTGCGATAATCGCCATATTGGCGGCGATCCTGCTTCCCTCTCTGCAGAGCGCACGGGAACGGGGCAAAGCCTCCGGCTGTATCAACAACCTCAAGCAGATCGGAACTGCCTTCAATATGTACAGTGATGATTTCGGCGACTGGGTGCTTCCTGCCACTCAGCCCGGAGCCAGTAATTATGAACGTGACTGGTACAAGCATATCAGCAACTACAACAAAATCATCGGCAAGAGTTACGGTTTGACCTACTACAAAAACAAAACGATCGGATCCTTTGTCTGTCCTTCCGAAGGTGTTGAGTTCAATGTCGATAACACCAACCTCTATTACGGTCACACCCACTACATCATCAACGCGCACTTCTGCGGCGGAAGCTATTCCGGCAATATTCCCAGTTACATGAGAAAGGCGCGTAAACGCACCGCCGCTCAGAAGCCCTCTCAGGTCATGCTTGTCATGGACAGCAAGACCGGAAACAATTACCGCACCCCCGGCAGTGAAGGTTTTGCCTACCGTCACGGCAGACCGGATACCCGCAAGCTGAACGCTGCGACCAGCAACGATGGTGTCGGCAAGGGCAAATGCAACTCCGTTGCACTCGCCGGAAACGTGGTCACTGCTGATTGGAACGAGATATTCGACAATTCCGGTTCCCGCTTCTACTGGCAGCAGCGCGGCTATGTTCCGACTGACAAAGAGGGTGATCAGGGCGTACCGCTGTATTGAAAAACTCACCTTGCTCATGGTTCGCTGCTGAAACTGTACTCCCGGCGTTAACATCTGTATCTTGAAAAGGTTATTACAGGTACGCCGGCAGTTTTCAAGAGTACAGTTGAAAAAAATATTTCGCAAACGCTGACTCCGGCAGTTGCATTTTTCTGTGTCAGAGGATATAATTTGTTCAGTGGTATAAATTCTGAAACATGAGATTTTTCAAAAAACAAACAAGGAGTAGTGTTGATGAGTAAGAAACGTGTTTTTATCACATTGTTGGCTGGGGCGGCACTTTTACTGTCCGGTGCGACCGCTGAACGTAAAGGCGACAAAATCATCCTTTCCAGCAACCGGATGGTGGTGGAGATCGACCTGACCCGCGGCGGCAGAGTAAGCAAACTTGTCGACAAAAAGATCGGAAAAAACCTCGCGGTACTGGACAACTCCCCCGGCGGAAGCGGTATTTTTGCTGACAGTCTCTTTTATCCGGACAGCCGCCGGGTCGACCGCCGTTATGAAAAAGGGGTGTATTCTGCCGGAAACTTGAAGTCCGGCAAAGTGGCAAGCGTCACTCTGACTTCTCCCAAAGGCTTGCCGCTGACCGTCAAAAAGAGCATTTCTCTTGCCGATAACTCCGATCTGCTGGTCGCCGATTTTGAGATCACCAACCCCGGAGAAGCTGATATCATCGCCGCCTACCGGGGAGGAAACACCTTCCGCTTTGCCGGGGAAACCTCCTATAAAGTCATGTTCCCGGAAGCCAAGCGGAACAACTCCTGGAAGGAACCGGATACTGCGCCAGTCAAAAATCATTTTACCTACACTCCCAGTGAACTCAAGAGCGCGGACCTTTTCTTCTATCAGCCCAGGCGGGATTATGCCGCTGTCACCGGAAGTCAGGCGGGGATCGTCTTTGAAGTGCCGTTTCCGCTGTTGAGCTTCTTTTACAGCTGGATGTCGAACAAAAGTGACGGTTATCCGGTGGTGGACTTCTACACCACCCGCTTTCTGCTGCCGCCGTTGAGCAAAGGGGAAAAAGAGGCGGTTCTGCTTGCGGTGCTGGATGACCCGCTTGCCAAGTATAAGTACCGTTTCCGGACGCAGGTGCGGCTGATATCTCCGAAGAATTTTGTTTATGAAAAGTTCCGCGCTCCCTCCACGGCGGCGAAAGATACCGCTTTTCTGCCGGTTTACACTCCGGATACCATGTTCAACAAGTTCAAAACTCCGGCACTGGTCTTTGATCCGGCTCCTGCCAAACCGGTTTCCGTGCTCGCTATCGGCATGATGCCCGGCAATCATGAAATGGGCGAATTTATCCGCCGCAGCGGAGTGAAGATGGATCTGGTCGATGCCGGACGTTCATTCAGCACTTCGTCGTACTGGGGCTGGAACTGTCCTGACCCGCAGATGCTTCTCGAAAATCTCATCAGCAAAAAACCGCAGATCATTCTGGTATGCGGTCACAGCGAAAAGAATTTGAAGCCTGAACTGCTCAAGAAGATCACTCAACTTGTGGAAAACGGTTCCGCCTTTGTCTACGTCGGACACCGCAACAACTTCCCGTCACTCATCCCCGCTTCCGGCGGCAGAGAACTTGACCCCAGACAGTTTGCCGGTAACAGCTGGGAAAAGTTCCCGGTCAAGGGGCGGATACTGGAGTTTCCGCGCGGCAAGGGTAAAGTTATTCAGGTCAGATTCAATATGGAACCTGCCAATACCGAATGGGTGCGTGAAGCGCGCAATCTGGTTCCGCACATCGTCGGCAAGCCGGGAGAGGCGTTCTGGGAATATTACTTCGCTTTCTATGGTAAACTTTTCAACTATGCCGCCGGTAACACCAGTCCGGCAAAAATCGAAACTGCTGTTTTTGATAAAGATAAATTCACTGCCAGAATCAGCGGTAAACCGGGCAGTTTTACGGTCAAAGCGATAACGGTCGACGGTGCAGTTGCCTCCGCATCCGGGAAATCTCCGGAGTTGACCGGACGTTTTGCCGGAGGGAAAATTTCCGGCAAAGAGATGGTGATGCTTCAGCTGTGGGAAAACGGCAAGGTCATCGACTGCTGTTTTGCGGATTACTCCGGAGAGAAACTGCCGGAATGTGAGATCGCCTTTGCCAAAGAAAATTTTGCTGAGAACGAAGCTGTTTCCGGAACGGTGGATGTCGATTTTGCGGGCAAAGTTTCCCTTTCCCTGCGCGAAGCCGCCTCCCGCCGCGTGATCGCCGCTGCGGAAATTTCCGTCAAACCCGGGAAAAATCCCTTCTCGCTCAAACGGCAGATACCCTCGCCGGAATCGCTCTTCTTCCTTGAAGTAAATTCCGGAGCGGCAAGTACCGGCAAATATATTTTCGCCAAGGCAGATGCGGTCGAACATCGCAACATTTTCCCGCTGATCTGGGGCGCGCATTTTTCCAGCTGGCGCGATAAGATGTTCAATACCGAACTCTACGATGCCGGATTTGAAATTTACATGGCACCGATGGCGTACACCAAAAATCTCAATGAAGTGAAATCCGAAGCGTTGAGTGCTATGGCATCCGGCATGGAATATGCCCCGCTCGGCGTGGAACACATCAAAGCCGGTAACGCCCGCAACAGCATGGCGCGCATCCGCATCCCCTGTCTTTCCGCGGCGGCGTACAAAGAACGCATCAGCAGAAAAGCTGAGAATATCTCCGGTAAAATGGCGATGACCAACAGCAAGTGGGCATTTATTTCCGACGAAATAACATTGGGTACGTACTTTAATACTCCGCACAACTTTTGTTTCTGCGGCGATTGCATGACGGATTTCCGCAAAGAGATGCAGGCGTTGTACAAAGGTGACTTGAAACTGCTCAACGCCAAATGGGGGACCGGTTTTTCCGGTTGGGACAAGGTTGTTCCGCCGACTGCGCTTGAAGCCGGGAAGAGCAAAAACTACGCCGGATTCATCGCCCACCGTATCTTCATGTACAGTCGCATCGACAATATCTGCAAACTTATTGCCGATACGATAAAAGTCCGGTGCGGCGGAGAGACCGGTGTTTCCGGAATGGGCATCCGCGGAATCTATCAGGGTTTCGACCTGATGAAAAACAGCGCATGGCTGAAGAGCAGTGCGTTTTATCACGATGCCTTCGGACTTGACGCGATCCGTTCTTCGATGGTGCCGGGGTCCCGGACGGGGTCGTTCTCCGATTATGGTATGCGGTACGCGCTCTGGGAACAGGTCATTTCCGGTCTGCGCGCGCCTTCGGTGTGGTGGTACGGACACCTCATGCGCCGGGGAGACGGTGTGCTGAGCAGCGAAGGTGAACAGTGCAAAAAAATCTTCCGCAATATGCGCGATTCCGGAGCGATGGAAGTTCTCGGTTTCGGCAAGCGCAAAGCGGCAAAAGCGGCTTTAGTCTGGTCGATCCCCAGTTTGGTCGCTTGCGCCGGAGCGGCTTATCCCTCGCCTGCAAGTGAAACGCTCTATCAGAGTGTCATGGTCACCTGGAGTTCGCTTTTCCGCGATCTGGGAATGGATTCTCCGGACGTGATAACTCCGGAGCAGTTTGCTTCTCTCGACCCCAAACGTTATCCGCTGGTCATCCTTCCCATGACCCGGATGCTGAGTGCCGCCGATGCCGCCCATCTGGAACGATTTGTCCGCAACGGTGGAACGTTGATCGCTGATTACGCTCCGGGCATCGTCGATGAATACGGCGCATTGGTCAAGAGCAGTCCGTTGTCCAAAGTTTTCGGAGTGGAGATCGCGCCTGCCGCCGCGCCGGGAACGGGTGAATTTTATTTTGGCAAGAGCCGTCTTGCTGCCGCAATCCCCGGACAGCCGGTAAAGGTTTATCCCGGAGCTGAAGTGCGCGGTTCGCTGAAGCGTACCATTCAAGGCATGATGATCGGCAGCATCCGGATGAATCCCAGCGTAAAAACGGTGGCTCCGGCGATGATCGTCAACCGCTGCGGCAGGGGTAAAGCCATCTACTTCAATGCGATCCTGCCTGCATACGATACTTCCAGTGAGGAAAAAGGAGCGACACTTCGCTCCGCCGTCCGGGAGATTTTCACCATTGCCAGAGTGGATATGAAACCGGCGCACACTCTTCCCAACGGCGCCAATTACGCTGAATATGAGTACGAGGGTGTCCGTTACCTCTTTGTTTCCAGAAGAAACAATCAGAGTTCCGGAAAGTTCAACTTGAAACTCGGAGGAAAATATCACGTCTATGAAATGATTTCCGGAAAATATGCCGGATATACCGCCAATGTCAAAGGTGTGCTTAAAGCCGGTGATGTCCGGATGTTCGCCTTGAGCGAAAAGCGTCTTCCCGCAGCGTACAGCAGTGAAATCAGTTGTGACGGCAGAAATTTCAAAGTCAGTTTCAGCCAGTCCGGCGCACCTGGAACCTTGTTCCAGATAAAGGTGTTCCATAACGGCAGAGAATTGCGGAAACTCGGCAGGGTGACAGCCGTCGGAAACGGACAGAGTATCTCCATCGATGGCGGACTCAAACTCTCCGGCACTTACCGTATCGAACTCATCCGTATCGCTGACCGCAAAACGGTCGTAAAAACATTTAAATTCTAACCACCTAAAACAAGGAGAATTATTATGTTAAAAAAACTTTTCACCCTCGTTTGCGCCGTGAGTGCGCTGATCTCATCCGCCGCCGTGACGGTTCAACTTATTGAACTCAAACCCGGTGACGAAGCGGCAAAAAAAGCCTATTTTGCCCTGCCGCGCAACTGTCGGCTCTGGGGAACTAAAGGCTACAAACCCAGTGACAAACAGTACAATGCGATTCTGGTCATGCGCAACGACAAAGTCAACTTTGCTTTCCATCTGCGCGGCAATATGGTCGATGGCGCACCGCGCGGTGTGCAGATCGGTATGATCTCCCCCACGCACTTCAACTGGTATGCCGGCGGCTTTGTAGATATCAAATCCGGCAAAAAGCTGCTCAACTCCGGAAAATTTTCTGTCAAAGAGACCAAATCCGGTGATGCCGGTATCGCCATTCTGGATTACAGCGAAGGCGCGTTCAATGGTACGATCACTCTGGCTCTGGCGGACAACGATGACAAGGTCGGCTTTGTCTTCACCCCCGCCGACAAGACTCTTCGTTTCAGTGTCCAGCTCACTGCTTATCCCGGCGAATACGGCAATGCCAAACTGCGTAAGCGCGTGGTTTACACCAACACCGGCAAGGGAGAGAATCCCAAAAAACTTACTCCGCAGGATTTCTACTGCGTTTTCGGTGATGAATATTACGACATCGCCCAGAAACGCGGTCGCGGCTGCTGCGCATTTTTGTTCAATCCCAAAGAGATCATCCCCGGCAGCACCATCCGTTGCGGTTATGCCTGTACCGCTTATTTGTACTTCAACAAAGGTTCCAACGCCAGCTTTGTTTTCTGGGATTTTGCCGGAAAGTCACTGGCTCAGGCGCTTGACTACATGAAGAACATTCAGCTTCAGTAAGGTTCTCTTTTTATGTGCGCAGCGGAAAAAGATTCCTCCAGAATAAACGAGATATTTTCCTGTTTGCTGGAGGAATATGATCTCCCGAAACTGACGAAAAAGTTTCCGTCGGTACGGGAGATCCGTACTGCATTCCGCTGCGGACAAAACACCGCCACCACTGTACTTAACATGCTGGCGGAACATTTTCATTTCAAACGTGTACCCCGCAGTAAAAGCCGGTTGTCGCTCGACGTTTCCGGTACGCTCGGGGTATCGGTGTGGAACGACTTTCTCTATCAGAAACGCGAGTGTACGCTTGTCGTTCCCCAAACCTCCGCCTTCTGCTGGCAGCCCATGGTTGATGAATATAACAGACATCACCGTTTCCGGCTGAAACTTCAGCTTATCTGCCATCTGGAGGAGTATTTTGACATAATTTCCAGCGGTTCAGCGGACTTGCTGCTGTTGCCCAATCATCCGGTATTGACCGGTATTCCCGGCGGGCTTTCCCGCTTTATGGAACTGGATGCCCTGAGCGGGAAACTTCCGCTTTCCAACTTTTACAATTCGACATTTCTGCGCGATGCCGACGGTCGCTGCCGCGGTATTGCTCCTGCGCTGGTGCCGAAGCTGCTTATTGCCCACAGTGAGATGTCCGGTCTGCCGGACGAAGCGTTGACGGTTTCCGGATTGCCGTCATTGCTGCGGGAGATAAAAGAACGCAATTCGGAACTTGATTACAGTGCGATTTTTGATTCCTACATCAACTTTTTCGGCAACTGCGGGCTTGATATCGCCGCGCTGGCACAGGATTGCCGTCACGAGCTTGACAAGTGGAAATTTTATATAAACATTTTTAAAACCATGTATTCGGAAAAACTTGTCCCGGCGATAAGCGAACTGCTTGACTTCGGTTATCCCCAGTTTTTCAACCGCAAAACTGCGATGATGGAATCGTTTTACAGCAAGATACCGCGTTCATCGGAACAGCATTACAGTTTGCGGCCGTGTCCGGCGGAAACCGGTGTCACCCACAGTGTCATCAGTGAAGTACTGGTCATTTGTCCGGGCAGTATCCGTTATGAGCAGGCGTGGGAATTTATCAAGTACACGCTTTCTCCGCCGGGGCAGCAGCTTTTGCTCAGCCGGATGAATGCGTTTCCGGTTCTGCCGAATTTGAAACCCATCGGTATGCCGCAGGGGATTTTTGATATGATCTCTCCGCTGTTGACCCATGCCGTGCGCCGTCCGTGTGACAATCTGCTGACTCCGGAACGCTTCCGCTTTTTTGAAAGCGGCATGGACCGGTTGATAAAATACGGCGGCGACGTGGAAAGTTTTCTTTATGATTTCAAACAGCAATGCAATTGAATAATATAAGGATATTATCATGAAAATCTCTATGTGGAGTTCGTTTCTTTATGGGCGCAAATTTGAAACCATCATCCCGTCGATGCACCATGCCGGTTTTGACAGCATGGATCTGTCCACGGAACATCTTGACGAACTCGTTGCGTCCGATAACGCCGCCAGACGCGCGATCGAATGGCGCGACATGGGGCTGGATCACAACGTGCCGCTGCTGCAGACCCATTTGCCGCTGAATTCTGATCTTTCAGTCTCCGGAACTGACCGCGACCGGCAGATCGACTATCTCAAACGGGAACTGGAACTGGTCATGCTGATGGATATTCCGGTGGCAGTCATCCACGCCCGCACGGAGAATAACGGCAACGAAGGCAGGATCGCGGAAGCTCTGCTCGAATTGTGTGACTTCCTCAAGGGCAGCGAAACCACGCTGGCATTGGAGAACCTCTTTCACTGTGACACCCGCGCCAAAGATCTGCTCTCTCTCATCGATCTTGCGGGCAACCATCCGAAACTCGGTATCTGTCTGGATACCGGTCACTTGAACTGGACCGGTGGCGACCCGGTGGAGTTTCTGGAAGATGCCGGAAATCTGGTCACGGCACTGCACATCGCCGACAACACCGGTATCGGGGATTATCACATGCTGCCGCTGGGACGGGGAACGGTTCCGTGGCGGGCGTTTATGCGTAAGCTCAAAACCATTGATTACAAAGGTATTTTCAACTATGAAGCGTCCGGAGAAAATTCTGCCGAATATCCGGAGATGCTGGATGCCAAACTTCACTACTCCGCTCAGCTTGCCCGTATTCTGCTGGCACTGGAATGATGAAAGGTCTGTATCGTGCGCGATCTTAAACTTATCTATCTGAGTTCACTGGCGAAAATTCCGCCGTATATGAAAAAACTTCCCAAAGGCATCAAGTCCGGGAAGATGCTGCAGGGGGAAAGGTTCAATTTCCAGCTGCTCTTTCACTCTCCCGTGATGCACAACCGGAGAACCGAAGTCGAACTTATCTCCGACTTCCCCGGAAAGATATCCATCCGCGAAGTCGGTTACACGCCGGTCTCTTTCACCGGGTTTGAAAAGTGTGACGATGATGTCATTTCCGATATGGCAGGGGTCTATCCCGACCGTCTGATCCCGTTGGAAAACAACTGCACGCGTATCGTTATCCGCCAGACAAAGACCCTGTGGATATCCGCCGATGCTCCGGAGGATACCAAACCGGGAAAATATTCCTTTAAACTCCGCCTCACCATCCATCCCGATGATGCGGACGAAGGCGCGAAACTTACCCAGAAGACAGAACACGCGGAAACGGATGAGTTCCAGTTGGAAATATTGCCCTTCAAACTGCCGGAACTGCGGCTCAAGGTGACGCAGTGGTTCCATCCGGATTCACTTTCCTCCTGTTACCAGCTGCCGATGTGGAGCGAAGAACACTGGGCTGTCGTGGAAGATTGGCTCGCTGATCTGGCGGCGCACGGCACTAATATGATACTGGTTCCGGCGTTGTCGCTTATCCTCAACGTTGCCGAAAATTCCCGGCGGGAAATATCCCAGCTGCTGCTTATCAGCGGCAATGAGAAGGACGGTTATACCTTCGACTTCTCCCGTTTTGACCGCTATATAAATATTGCCCGCAGGTGCGGTTTCAAATATTTTGAAATAAGTCATCTCTTTTCGCAATGGGGTGCCGCCTATGCGCCGCCGGTGGTGGTCAACGGCGAACTGCTTTTTGATGGAACTGTTCCGGGGAACGCGCCGGAATACCGCAACTTCCTTTCCGCGATGCTGACTGCACTGCGCGAGCATCTGGAAGAACTCAATATCGACCACTGCACCGTCTTCCACTGTTCGGATGAGCCGCCAGCCAACCGCATTGAACAGTACCGCGATGCGATGGATTTCCTCAAATCATTGCTGCCGGGATATCAGATCATTGATGCGCTCAACAATGCGGATATTTTTGAAGCCAGCGGCGTGGATACGCCCGTTCCGCTTATCAGCCAGCTTGACCGGTTCAAGAAGATCAAACTGCGGGAAAAGTGGTGCTATTACTGCTGTGCGCCGGCGCGGAAGATGCCCAACCGGTTTATTCATTTTCCCTCCTCGCGCAACCGTATCTTCGGTATGCTGTTGTGGAAACACAATATGGACGGCTTTCTGCACTGGGGATATAATTTCTACTTTGAAGCGTTGTCGCGGTTCAAAGTCGACCCCGTGATCGACCCCGGATGTGACCGTTTTTATCCTCCCGGCGACGGATTTCTGGTCTATCCCGGAAAGGATGGCAAGCCGGACAGTTCCATCCGGCACGAGGTGTTTACTGAAGCACTTCAGGATTTCCGTCTGCTGGATCTGCTGGCGCAGAAATATGGGAAAGAGAAGGTCAAAAAGATGCTTTCCCGCTGGTGCGGCAAGATATCCATGTCATCCTATCCGCGCGGCGAGGATGCGGTTCTGCAGCTGCGGAAGCGTATGTTACAGGCATTGTAAACTGAATCAAATCCCTCCAAGCCTTGCCGGGTTCGGGGGGATTTAATTATTCGGTAATGTCCCAAATTTTGTGAAACTTCGATATCCGGATTTATGACAACTTTTATTGCCTCTGATAAAATATATCATTTGTTACGTGTTTTGGCGGCTCTCCCGCCGCCGCAGGGAGATTTTTTGTAGAATCAAACAACTACCACACTCAAGGCATGAGTACGGCATAAGCCGCACGGAATGCCGCAGAGCGAGGTCTCCGGAAAATCGACTGCAACCGTCGAGTGCGAAGCATGAGCGGCGAGGCGGCTCTCCCGCCGCCGCAGGGAGATTTTTTGG
>JAFVZN010000038.1 GCA_017508135.1 Lentisphaeria bacterium
CGACCAACGGGAGCAGCAAAACACCCCGCTTTTTTTGAAAGAGAAAGGGGGCGCGGGGGAAAGAGGAAACTTTTTTTCTCGTGAAAAAAAGTTTCCTTTGTCCCCCGCACACTCATTCACTCTCATCGAACTGCTGGTGGTCATCGCAATAATCGCGATACTGGCGGCGATATTGCTTCCGGCATTGCAGAATGCCCGGAATCGCGGGGTTGCCACCAGCTGCATCTCCATGCGCAAGCAGGTCGGTCACTGGGTGCAGGATTATACGGACACCTTTGACGATTGGCTGATGCCGTGGCGATGGGGCGAAGCCGGTGCCAGTGAACGTTGGTATTCAGCTCTTTATATCGCTAAAATCACCAAATGGAACCGTTTGGATCAGTTCTACGGCTGCCCGGCGGCTCCGTGTGATACCGGCAACACTGCCGGGGCTCCGCGAACTATGGGGGCGAGTATCACTATCAATGCCCGTCTGACCGGGTTCCCTGACAGCTACTATTATTTCAAGACCAACCGGATCAAGAAGCCGTCGATCAAGTACCTTATCACCGATGCCACCAACGGATATTACTTCAACGAAAACAATTATCTCTCGTCTTCGATCAACCCGTCACAGCCGGCGGCACGCGGATTTTATCCCTGGCATCTGGGCAAAAAAGCCGGAACGATGCTCTACGCTGATTTGCACGTTGATTTGCTGCAAATGATGAACAACGATATTCCGCATGACAACAAATATTTCATCGGAAACTATCAGTAAGAGAGGTTTTTTTTATGAAACGGTTCTGGGTGTTGCTGGTCGTTTCCGTTTCTGTGATGCTCGGGGCAGCGGAGTATGATATCTCCAACATCAAGCTGACGCTGGGCAATAAAAAGTTCCGCATGGCATACGATGAGCTGAAAATGCACCTGGAACTCACCGGAAACAAGCTCGCTCCGGGGGCGGGGGCACTGGAAATCATCATCGGTCGCGCCGGAGAAAAGGGAAAACTTGCTCTCGGCGAATCCCGCTGGCTTTACCGGAATGGAAAATTATACATCTGGGGAAACGAAAAAAAGCAATATCCCGGAACGTTGTTCGCCGTTTACTGTCTGCTGGAAGAAAAATTCGGTGTCCGCTGGCTCTATCCCGGCGATGAAGGCATCGTGGTCCCGCCGCGCAAGGTCGTGAGCTTTAAAGAAAACGAATCCTTCAAACGTGTGCCTGAATATATTTGGGGCTGGTGCCGCTGGGGGCAGTGGAGTGGATATCATCTTGTCAGTAATATCGTTCCGGAATCGTGGCGCATCACTCCGGAATTGCAGAAAAAATTGGATGCCGAACACCATAAATTCATTCTCCGCCACCGGCACGGCAGGATAATGCCTCTGCGTTACGGTCACGCATTCACCAAATGGCCCGACCGCTTTGAAAAGAGCCATCCGGAATATTTCGGTGTCGGTCCCTACGGAAAGCCGATGATACCGCCCAAGCGTAACACCGCGAAGCTGTGCCTTTCCAACCCCGCCGTTATTGAGCAGATCATCGCCGACTGGAAAGCTGCCGGAATGAAGAAATATCTGTGCATCTCTCCCAACGACGGCACTGCCGGATATTGTCTGTGTGCCAAATGTATGGCTCTGGATACGCGCAAGGCGGGTGAAGGTTTTTACGCTCACCTGACCGACCGTTATCTCAACTTCTGGAACCGGGTGGCGAAACGTGCCGTAAAAGAGCGTCCGGATGTGATGGTGACGACCTATGTGTACAGCTACTACCGTTTCCCGCCCCGCCGGGAGAAGATCGAATACCCGGACAATATGCTTTGCGGTCTGGTTCCCGCACTTGCTGAGGACAGCGGCGCGCTCTTTGAAGCGTGGAAAAAGGCAGGAATGAAACACTGTTTCATCCGTCCCAATGACACCCATCCGGCTTCCGCGCAGATACGGGGCATGGAGAAGCGCATTTTTGACAAATATCAGTCATCGCGGAAAAGTTTCAAACTTTACGGAGCTGATTACGACAGCACCCTCGGCGTGAAAGCGCGCGATCTTGAACACTACATCATCTGCCGGATGATCGCTGCTCCGGAAAAGAGTTTCGACGAACTTATGGACGAATTCTGTTCCGGATACGGTGCCGCCGCCGCGACCGTCAAAGAGTTTTACGCAACACTGCGTTCCGCCGGAGAAAAGATGTATTTGAACAGTGCCGCCGGAAAACGCAACCGGATGGTGCTGGACGATTCGGAGATCGTCACCGAAAGTGATCGCGACTATGAGTATGCGTTGTCTGCCGGATTGAGAAAGCTGGCGGCGTTTCCGAAAAATAAGCTCACCGCGCAGGAAAATGACCGGATAAACCGTTTGACCGCTTCCGTGATGGAGAGTTTGCTGGTTTCCGCATTCTGCCGGGAAGGGGATAAGGCTCTCGCCGGAAAAGACAATAACTTTGCCGCCGCCGCCAGAGATTTATGGCATTACCGCGATTCCCGGATCGCCAAAATTCCGGACAATTACCCCGCTATCGTCCGGCGCAGTGAAAAGCGTTACTGGGATATGTATCAGCCCTACCGCAGTGCCGCCGGAAATGACGGCGTTCAACTATCCGACCCCGGCACCGGATGGCGCAACAGCTTTGATGAACCGTCAACGCAGGGCTGGAAACCGCGCAAGGCGTTCAAAGGAATAACTTTGAAAGAGGCAAGTTTTGACCGGTACAGCATTGAAGTCAAACCGGTAGAAAAAGCGGAAATCGTTCTTCACAAGAGCCGGATACCGGTCACGCCCGGAGCAAAGTACGATATTTCGTTTGATGTAAAAGCTCCCGCCGGGGCGAACTTCCGGCTCCGGATCGTGGTCAGCGGCAAGACCTTTGCCAATATCAAAACTTCGGTCAAAGGCGGACATTGGAAGATGGCAAAAGGAACTTTTACCGTACCCGCCGGAGTGAAAGAGCTTACCATGTACATCTGCGCTTCCGACGCTCCGGAAGGCGGATTTATCGACAATGTGGTGTTGGAGAGGGTTGGGCGTTGATCTCGCTTTTTTGGGGGGCGGTGATCTCGCTTTGCCGGAGCGCGCCTTGCTGCGCTCGCCGCAAGGGTCGAGGACGCAAGTCCACTCCCCTCGCTTCTCGCTTGCAAAACCCGCCCGGCTGTGCGATATCACCGCCTACGGGCTTTACTGGAGTATGTGTCGCCTGACGGCGACCAGGGTAGTGGTGATGTGCGCCGCTTGCGCGGCTTATGAACGCCTGACGGCGTTGTTCGGTGTGTGCGGAGTGGGCTGGAGTGTGTGTCGCCTGCGGCGACCAGGGTAGTGGTGATGTGCGCCACCTGCCGGTGGCTTATGAACGCCTGACGGCGTTGTTCGGTGTGTGCGGAGTGGGCTGGAGTATGTGTCGCCTGACGGCGACCAGGGTAGTGGTGATGTGCGCCACCTGCCGGTGGCTTATGAACGCCTGACGGCGTTGTTCGGTGTGTGCGGAG
>JAFVZN010000039.1 GCA_017508135.1 Lentisphaeria bacterium
GTGGACTTGCGTCCTCGACCCTCGCGGCGAGCGCAGCAAGGCGCGCTCCGGCAAAGCGAGATCACCGCCCCTCCTTCCGCGGCGAGCGCAGCAAGGCGCGCTCCGGCAAAGCGAGATCAACGTTATCTGCGATAGTCAGTAATTATCCGGCGGATGTCGCCCTTGAAAACACCCAGAGGACCGCCGCCAACTCCGGCGCAGGTATCATAAACACCAATACCCCGGGCTTTACAAACTTTCTTCCGTCCATTGACGGAGACAGTCATTTTGTCCAAAGCAAAATCACAAGTGACCGTCGCCCACTGATTCAGCGGCAGCCGGAGACCGGTTTTCGTCTGCTGACTGGAACCGTTCCGGTCACGGATGACCAGAACCAATTCTCCGTTGTTGGCGGTAAGCTGGAACAAACCGATATTACTGGCACGGGTTTCGACCAGCGTCTGAATGCCGGAAGCGTTTTTCTGGCGTACTTCCACTGTGAATTTGAATGCTGAACGCCGGGAAATGACACCGGTCGGCAGCTGAAGTACCTGTCCGGGTTTACCCAGCTGCCATACTCCGTCGACGATCGGCACAGAGACCTGATTCATGTTTTCAGGCACTCCGCTGATGTAGACTGTGCTGTCCCGGTAAGCTCCGAACAAACAGCTTATCTGCGAAGCAAATCCTCCGGCGATACCGTAATATTTCCGTCCGGCATCCGTGACCATGGCGGTTCCGAATTTGGCATCGGGACGGTATTCGATAACAGGAACTTCACTGCCGGCAACGGTGAGAGTGACCGGCTTGTTGAGTTTTTCGCTCCAGACACAGATCCGGCGGATGTCGCGGGTAACCGGGGTACGGCGGAAGGGTTTGCCGCGCCAGGTCCGACCGTTGGCATCGACCAGCTGGAAGTTGTAGAGCGCGCCCCGGTTCGGAGTATAAGCGGGCGCGGTGAATGCGAACTCTTTTTTTCGCAGTTTCAGCGGGCGTTCGCACTGGAAGTTCTGCCGCAGAACGCTGATACTTACCATTCCCTGAACGGGGATGCCGTAAACATGGTTTTTCAACACATCAGCAAGTTTTATTTTGCCAGTAAAGTGGCCGGGAAGATCAATATTCAACACGGCTTTTCCAACTTCTTTTGCCGGAACCGTGACGATCCAGCGTTTCATCTGCATGCTCTGGCGGAAACGTTTCAGCGTGACCTTGCCCGATTTCGCCATATCCACCGGAAGTTCCGGTCCGTACCAGAGTGAAGAGGCATTGTCCACACTCATCGTACCGGAAATAAACTGCGCCTTGCCGACCGTCTGCATCCGGATGGAAAAGACTTTGACAGCAGGAGTTTCCAGCAAAAATGGACGAGGGGAGTGAGTGTAAATTTCCACGCCGTTTTCCATAAGTTCCGCCCAGTCGACCGGGGTCGCCGCCTTGACTTTGACCTGATAGTTGCCATTGTCGTCAAAGGATTCTTTCACGTCTGCGGAAAGAAGATCCCGCAACGGCTGCTTTACATATTTGTAGTCGAAGTTGTTGACTTTTTCGATACGGATATACTGCATATTACCGAAGGAACGGACTTTGCCATTCTGCCGGGTCTCGACCTCCACGGTAACAAAATCCTCATTTGCCCACGGGACGGTATCGACTTTTACGCGCAGCTCTTCCATCTTCTTTCCGGAAAACTCTTTCCACGGCGAAGTGTAAAGCACATTGCCGCCGCTGCCCTTCAAAATGAAACGGGCGGAATAACTGCCGGTTTCGCAGGGCAGAGAGAGCAGTTCATACTCCGGATATTCGCCCAGTGCCAGCACCTTGCGGTAACTGATTATCAAGTTGGGCACAGTGGTGTCGTCTCCGGGAAGAGTGGCGGACTTGCCGGTCATGTGCCGGGTCACGCGGGTGAAAGTGGAGTGGTTGTAAAGTGTCGGACGCAAAGAGGTGTTTTCGTTCTGCTCGTCCCATTCCGGAATGATGATGATGTCCGGCTGGGCAGCCAGCGCGCGACCGAGAGTCCCACGGTAACACCAGGTTCCGTAACTGCCGCGGATGTAACCGATACGGGTCCCGTTCTTGTGACCGAGCCGGGAAGATATGGCGAAGAGCTTGTTTTTAAACGGAGCTTCTGCCAGAACCTCTTTCGCGGTATCGATCATAAACTGATAAAACTTCATATCCGTGTGCCGGTCACCGGCGGAACGGGTGGGAGCGCAATCAATATACAAGCCATCGGTGGTGCGCAAATATGCGCGAAAATGTTTTTTGATCTCACCCTTGATTTTTTCCTTGACTGCGGCGTTACCGCGATGCCAGGTCAAATTCCAGTGATGCCATCCCTTGCCGCCGGGCGCGACAAGATGCGGCAGAAAAGCAAATTTATCGCCATACTGCTTGCGGTAAAGAGCAAGCACATCGCGCCAGAATTCAGGCGGACGTTTGTCAGCATTGTAACTGGAAATCACCACTTTACCGTTGATACGCAGAGCGACTTTGCTCTTGAGCGCGGGGATGAAGACTTTGTCAAAGTTGAGTTTGGCACTCTTCAGATCCTTGTTCTTCTCGTACATATTGCCGCCGGTGGAATAGATTTCGGCAAGCAGAATGAAACCGGGAACTTTCGCCCGTTCCAGATTGCGGATAAGCTCGCCGGTACGGGCACCGAACAAACTTGCCAAACCGTCCAGATTGTACAATTTGGCATTGCTGCCGATGGCGCGGACGGTCGCCACGGGGTCGATCATTTCGGGGTCGAGCAGAGTCGGGCGGTCAAGCCAGCGGCCGTAATAATCCAACTCCGGAGTATAATGCCACTGCGCCCGGGAAAAGACGTAAGTCTTGGGGACTTTACGCTGATACGGCACCGCTGCCATAAGCAGCGATGCACTCAGAACAGACAATAAAACTGCACAGCGTTTCATTTGTCCACCCGGAAATTTTTGCGATGCTTGCCATCCTGAAGCGTGGCATGGGGATCGTCGACGCGGGAAACGTGACCGTCACACCAGAGAACGTTGGAAGCGTTTTCGTGACAGGGATTCATCTTGTTGCTGCCGCCGCTGTAACTGCTGATGACATAACGTCCCTGATTGGAACCGTTCCATGCATCGGCGACCAGCACTTTCTGCGCGGCATCGACGATTTTTGCAGTGTTGACAGTGATGTAATCTTTGGTATTCTTGCCCGCCCAGCCGCCGATGTTGCCGGCGACAAACTCAAAGTTGATACCGTAATTGATGGAACGGTAGCGTTCCAGATTGCGCTCAGGAGCAACGACACAGCTTTCCGGAGAGGTGGCGCGGGAACGGTTGCGGATCTCCGGATAAAGCTGCTGCTGTGAGGGGCAGAAGAAGTTGTTGTTGCCGGTTTCCTGCGGCAGATATTTATGGATGCGGTATCCCCAGGTCACCCGGGTCTTGCATCCGGGAATGGCAAATTCATCGTCAAAATAGGGATAGAATCCGCCATTGTCAGCGGCATACTGATTTAATGCGGCATAAACATTTTTCTGCTGGGCGGCGCAGGCAGCTTCTTCGGCTTTGGCGGCACCGGTGGCACCGGCGGCAGAGATGAATACGGTCGCAAGAACCGCGACACAGGCAACGCAGATAACGAGTTCAACCAGAGTAAATTTTTTCATTTTCAAAATCCTTATGTTTTTATAATATGTTCAATACGCAAGTGCGTAAACGATACCGTCATAACCGATGAAATATGCCATGTCACCGGCAATGACCGGAGTTCCTTTGAAAGAGAAGCCGGTTTCAAAGATCTTTTTCGGCGGCATGACACCTTTACCGGGACCGGCGGTGCGGAGGTAAGCGGTCGCATCGAAGACAGTGCCATTATCACCGAGCAGCAAAACTTTATCATTCCAAAGCATGGGAGCGGCGGTGTTGGCGAGGAACTGGAAGCCGATACCGCGGGCTTCATCCAGCGGCTGAAGGTTGTAACGGTAGAGACGTTTGCCGGTCTTTGCATCGTTTACCACCAGACCGTTGGTGGAAACGGCGAGAACCTTGTCAAACTTGACACACACTCCGCCGATGGTGGAGGAACTGCCGGGAATTTTGGGGTCGCTCCAGACCGGTTTACCGGTTTTGGCGTTGAGCTTGAGCAGAATGCCGCGCAGATAGAAGTAGACATCATCTCCTTCAAAGAAGTGGCTGCCTATACTGGTTTTGCGTGCATCTCGACGCTGCCAGACGATGGAACCGTCGGCAATGTTGGCGCAACCGTTGCAGGAAGCACCGTTGTAGTAGAGTTTGCCGTCTTTGACGGTGAAGTTGACCGCGTTCCAGGCACTGTTGAGCGAGATCGGATTTTTCCACGCGAATTTATCAGTTTCTGCATCCAGACAGTAGATATAAGCTCGGCTGTCGTGGGTCATGCTGACCAGAACTTTGCCTTCAGCGATTTTGACACCGGCATGAGTGCGGGTATACATGGAAGTGCGGCGGGGAATGGTCACACTGCGGATGAGTTTACCGTTGCGGATATCCAGCGTGTAGAGGACACCGTTGATATCGAGTGCGCGCACCGTTTTGGCATCGGCGGCGACGGTGACAGCCACATCCGGACAGTTGAACCGCCAGAGCTGTTTGCCGGTGTTGCGGTCAAAGGCGACAACGCCGCCATTTTTGCCGACCGGAAGTTCGCCGTGTTCGATCCCGGCGATGACCATATCGCCCTGCACGACTGCCTGCGGATAAGAACGCTGGAAGTCCGGCAACACCGCGCACCATTTCAATTTGGGAACATTGACCAGTTTGACCGTCTTGTTGAATTTGATACGGGAAAGCTGAACAGTGACCACCGCCTGCACACCTTTGGCATCGGTTACTTTCTCCGGAAGCACGCCGCCCCAGACGAACTGGTTTTGGCGTTTGAGTTCGATGCTTTTCCCATTGACCGTGACTGTAACTTTCCGGGGGGAGTCGGAGTAATCCGCGATACGGACGAGCAGCTGATCGCCGTTGTACAAAGTCGGTTCCACGCGGCGAACCTGATTGAGCAGCCGGGTTTCCGTGGAAACGATGCCTTGGGGATTGATGGTGACCAGACGCAGAGTTTTGGTAAAGGTTCCGGTATCGTGGGAACGCAGCGGCGAGACGCAGAGTACCGGATAACCTTTGTATTCGTAGAGGTTGTGATAGTGGGTGTGGCCGCCGAGGAAACCGAGAAGTTTGATCTTTCCGGCTTTGGCATAGTTCTCCACCAGATCGAAGATATACCACGGCTGATGGGTATTGACCAGCACCGGAGTTCCGGGAGCGAGGCGGTCAAGGGCATTTTTCATCCAGCGCACCTGACGGTCGCGAGCGTAACGTTCAGGGAGGCTCTGATATTCGGAGACGGGGGAGAAGAAGTAGATACCGCCGAAATGCCAGCCGAAATAGGGCGCACCGAAACATTCCGTAAAGTTCTTGAAAGAGGGTTTGGATTTGAGCCGGTCGTGTCCGCCGAAGTAGGGGAAATAGGTGAATTTACCTCTGTCGATCTCCTTCTTCAAGATCGCCAGCTGGTCAACTTCGCCGAATTCAGTCATGTCGCCGGGGAAGACGATAAACTGAGCGTTGGCATTCTTCATCGCCAGCGAGATCTCATACATATCGTTCATAAGTTCGCCGCGTTTGCTCTTGAAGTTGTACTGCACATCGCTGCCGTGAACGAAGGTGAAAGTTTCCGGCAGATTTTTCTGTGCCGCGAGTTTGAAGTTGATCTTGTTGTCGCCCGGTTTCAATGCCGCCGACCAGCGGCCTTCCGGCTTGAGTGTTGAGGGATAATCCAGATAGACGAAACCGGTACCTTCGTACTTGAAGGTAAAGTCGAAACTGCCGTCCGGTTTTACCGGATAAAACTTTTCGCCGTCGCAGACGGCAACATTTTTCACATCCGGAGCGGTAACTTTTCCCCGGACCCGGAACTCAGCTCCGGAAAGTGAGACTACCGCTGCCAGAAGTGACAGTAACATGATTTTTCTCATTAAATACTCCTTTTTTTGTTAGGTTATGGTTATTTCAACAAAGTAAAAAATGTAAATTTGAATCATCGATTGCTCATATTGCCGGCGGAACCTCTCCTGTGGGTTCTCCGGCAGCGGCAGCTGTTGCCTCCCACGGGGAAATGTTGAAATTGAGCCGGTAATCTTTTTCCAGATTTCCGGTGGTATTGAGGCGGTAAAGCAGTTCCGGCGCATGATCCGGACAACCGCAGCTGCCGCCGAGCCACAGCCGGGGCTGGATCATCTTCTTTTCCAATATAACGCCGGTGATCCCCTCCTTCATCCGGTGCAGTATCACTTCGACACACATCTGCGCCAATTCATGGACCGGCTGCACCACTGTTGTCAGCGCAGGTGTGGTAAATTCGACGAAACTGCACCCGTCACAGCCCACAAGAGCAATATCCTCCGGCACCCGGAGTCCGGCTCCGGAAAGCGAACGCATGATTTTGGCTCCGATAAAATCATTGGCACAAAAGAGGGCATCGACCTTTTCCTGTTTCAAATATTCAGCCAGTTTCCCCGCATTTCCGTCGTGTTCCTGCAAAAAAATCACCTTCCCGCTTTTGCCGAACTCCTTCAATGCGCGCGCCCACCCCTGTTCCCGGCGGCTGTTCAATGCCGAGTGACCGCCGAAATAGTAGACCTTTTCATAACCGTGTTCCAGGAGATGCCGGGTCCCGAGATAACCGATGGCCTCTTTATCCACGTCGACATCCGAAGCACCCAGCTTGGTCCGGCAGAATACGATCGGCAGATCCGGAAGCGGAAGAAGTTTGCTGGGAGTTGTAATACTGTCCATGACAACGATACCGGCTACGCCGCAAGCCGCCAGCTGATTGCACAACTGCGGCAGTTCACCGACAGAATAATCAATGGTCAACGTGGTGTAGCCGTAAGAGCGCAATATCTGGCACACTTCGGCATAAACCGTGTTGCTGTGCGGCATTCCCGGAGATGCCAGCAAACCGATGGTGCGGCTGTTGCCGCCTTTGAGTTTGCGGGCGGCAACATTGGGAACATAGTTCAACTCTTTTGCCAATTTCAACACCCGTTCCCGGGTCTTGGCAGATACCCGGCTGCTGCCGTCGCCCTCCAATGCGGCGGCGACCGCCTGCCGGGAAATACCGATGAGCATGGCGATATCTTTCTGTGTGACCGGCATATAGATCGTCTCCTGAAAAAAGTTTTGATTACCCGTGCAATCTTAATATAGACTTAACTTTCTCCATTTGCAACAGCGGCAATCAAAAAAAAGTGATTTTTTCACAGTTGTCCCATAAAAATCAAACCTTCGGCGGCGGGAGAGCCGCCTCGCCGCTCGTGCTTCGCACTCGACGGTTGCAGTCGATTTTCCGGAGACCTCGCTCTGCGGCATTCCGGGCGGCTTACGCCGTCCTCATAACTGCGGGTAAGGTAGTTTTAAAGTAGTAAACCTTGTCACGGCGGAGCGAAAGCGAAGACGGATACTTCGTTGCCAGTGCGACTTGACGTCGACCTTGCCTCACACTGCATCCGCCGGTCTCCGCACGAGGCTATGCCCTGACAAGCCGGTCGCGATCATGGCATTGTGCGATCTTGGCAAAATCTGACAAAATTACTTTTTGAAAATCAGAAATTTCTCTGTGCAAACAGTGATAAAAAACACTGTTTTTGAAAAATTATGGGATATCTGTGGGATTTTTTTGTTTTTATTGCTTGCTTTAAATGTCGGGAAGATGTATGTTAGTTATATGTATAGTTGAAAAAAGGATAATATCCCTGAAGGATGATAACCATGTTTGAACTTGACTTTGAAAAAAGCAACGGTCTGATCCCGGCGATAGCCCAGGATCACCGGACCAACGAAGTGCTGATGCTCGCGTACGTCTCCCGGGAGTCTTGGAAGGAAACTTTGCGCAGCGGTTACGCCACCTACTTTTCCCGCAGCCGCAACAAGCTGTGGAAAAAAGGTGAAAGCAGCGGAAATTTACAAAAAGTACACCAGATACTGGTCGACTGTGACAAAGATACCGTGATCTTCAAGGTCGATCAGATCGGCGGAGCCGCCTGCCATACCGGCCACCGCAGCTGCTTCTATACAGAAACCGACGGTATCACTTCCCGGGAACTCGATGGACCGCTCTTTGATCCGGATAAAGTTTACAACGGAGGTGAAAAATGACGGAACAGCAGCTCAAGAAAAGTTTACCGGACCTCCGGGTCCTCTGTAATGTGCCTTACAGCGAAATAACCAGCTTCGGCGTCGGCAAAGCTCCGGTCCCGCTGCTCGCTGAACCGGAAAACACTGCGGAACTTGCCTCTTTGCTCAAATATCTGCACAACCGGAAGTGCAAAGTGTTCATTATCGGAGCCGGCACCAATGTCGTCGGCAGTGACACCCCCTTTGACGGCGTGATGATCCGGCTGAACAGCAAAGAGTTTTCCGGCATCTCAATCGACGGCGAAGTCATAGCCTGCGGCGGGTTTGCCAAATTGCCGATGCTCTGCACTGCGGCGGCAAAAGCCAACCTTTCCGGTTTGGCACCGCTCTCCGGCATCCCCGGCACCATCGGCGGAGCCATCCGGATGAATGCCGGTGCCAACGGAACGGAAACTGCCGATCTGCTCAAATATGTCCGGGGCATCCGGCTTGACGGTTCGGCATGGGAAGCTGATGCCAAAGATATCGAATGGTTTTACCGCGGCAACTCCATCCCCCCGGATGTGGTCATCACCTCCGCAGAGTTCAAACTTTCTCCCGGCGAAAGCTGTTCAATGGAGGAAAACGCCATCGCCGCTGAACACGAAAAACGCCGCAACCGCGAACCGGCAGGACGTTCTGCCGGCTGTGCGTTCCGCAACATCTCCGGTTTTGAACCGGCAGGTATGCTGATCGACCGCTGCGGTCTGCGCGGACTGGTCATCGGTGATCTGGAAGTCTCCACGAAACATGCCAACTATCTTATCAATACCGGCAATGCCACGGAAGAGGATTATATCCGTATTGTCCGGATACTCCGCCGCGCCGTAAGCGAAAAATTCGGATTTTACCTCACCAATGAGATCGTTCCCGTGATGGCATCGACTAATGTGCGTATCGAAGAAGATACTCCGCCGCCGCAGGTGAACGTCCTCTACGGCGGAACCAGCAGTGAACGCGAAGTGTCGCTCCAAAGCGGAGCCTGCATCGCCGCCGCGCTGCGCCGCGCCGGATTCAAAGTCGAATTGACCGACATCCGCAAGTGCGCTGTCACCCCCACCATGCTGAAAAGCGATGTCATCTATCCGGCACTCCACGGCGGCTTCGGGGAAGACGGTCAGCTGCAAAACGAAATGGAAAAAGCCAAGCTCCGTTTTGTCGGTTCCGGTTCCGTTGCCAGTGAACTCATCATGGACAAGCTCGCCAGCAAAAAACTTCTGGACGATATCAAACTGCCGACGGCACCGTGGGCGGTCGTTTCCAGAAATGACCGGAAATTTCCGGAAAAATTGCACTTCCCTGTGATGGTGAAAGCTCCGCGTGAAGGTTCCACCGTCGGTATCGTAAAGGTAAATTCGCTTCAGGAGTGGGATGATGCGCTGGATGCGACGTTCAAATACGCAGATGATCTGCTGGTGGAAGAGTTCATATCCGGTGTGGAAATTTCCATTCCCATCCTCAATGCCAACGTGCTTGATGCCATCGAAATCGTTTCGCCCGGAGGATTTTACGACTGGGATGCCAAATATGTGTACAAAAACGGCAAGACCGAATATTTCTGTCCGCCGCGTTCACTGCCGGAAGATGCGGTGAAACTGGCGCAGGAGTATGCGTTGAAATTTTATCATGCCGCCCGGTGCCGCGACATTTTGCGGGTGGACTTTATTGTAACCGCAGAAGGAGTTCCCTACATTCTCGAAGGCAACAACCTCCCCGGAAACACCGAACACAGCCTCGTTCCGCAAGCCGCCAAAGCCGCCGGAATATCGCTGGAAAAAATGACCGGCTCTCTGGTTTACGCCGCGATGAAACGTTCATGTGAACCGGAATCCGGCGGCGGAAAGTCTTCCGGAAGCAGTGTCGCTGTCAAACTCCTGACCTCGTTGTCACGGTGGCTCTACCGGTTCGCTCTGCTGGTCAGTGCATTTCTGCTCATCAGTGCCGGAATGAAGTACAATATCACCTCTCCGGAAGGCTGGCCGCTGCTCAGCGGCGGAGTGCTGCTGCTTGTCAGTGAATTTATCTTTTCCGGATTAAAATATATGGAGAAAAAATGAAACATCTGTCACTTATACTGTTGTCTGTTTTCGCGGCGATCACCCTCGCGGCTGCCGCGCAGGCAGTTCCCACCGGCGCACCGGCTCCGGTGATCCCGTCACCGATATGGATGGACGGAAAACTTCACCGCATATCCGATTTCAAGGATAAAAAGGTCACGGTACTCTTTATCTGGAACCTCGATCAGCACATGCTTCCGGCACTGCAGCAGATGGTTCAGGTCGCGCGCAAGTGCGACAGTACCAAAACCGCGTTCCTCGGTGTCGGCGGCGCAAATTTGGAAACATTGAAAAAGATCCCTGCCATCACCAAGCTCCCGTTCCCCGTGTGCGCCGATCACAACCGGGCAACGGCACGGCTGTTTTGCCGCAGTTATGACCGGCCGCCGCTTGCAGTCGTTATCAGCAAAGACGGCAAAGTTTACTGGCGCGGCAGTGTCCGTCAGGTTCCGGTGGTGGTCGGACAGATCCACAGCGGAAAGTTTGACCTCAAAGAACGCCTCCGGACCGAAAAGTTTTCCGATGCCGTCAGCAACGCCATCCGGGGAAAAAAGTTTGAAGATGCACTGAAACTCATCCGCGAAGAGTGGGAACGCTTCCCCGACAATATGGAACTGCTCTCCATGCAGCTGTTGTTGCTGGAACGCCACCTGAAACGGATGCCCGATGCCTTCAAACTTATCGAAACCGCCCACAAAAAACAACCGGAAAATCCCGGTATCTTCGAACTGGAACTCCAGCTTCTGCGCAACGCCGGAAAACTCGACAGGCAAGCCGAATGGTGTCAGCGGCTTATCGCCGCGCACGGCAGCTCTCCGCAAATCATGATAAAGTTTGCCGACATCCTCACCCGGATGCCGATAAAAGATATGCGCATGGATCACATCCATTCTCTGCTCCATACCGGATGGCTTAAAGGTAAGTTCGCCAACAATAACGAAAAAGGACGTTACGCGCTCGATTTCGCCAAGATCATGCACGGTTTCGGCAGAACCGATCTCGCGTATAAACTTACGGTGCAGGCGAAAAAACTTTTGACCGGAAAAGCCAAAGCCGGAGCCGCGGATGCCGCAGAATATTACAAAAAAATCCTCTTTTATTCACATAAATTCACCCTTTGACCACGGAAATCAGACACTTATGAAGCGGGCAGTTATCATCGGCGGCGGCGTATCCGGATGCGCCGCCGAAGCGTTGGCAAAAAAACTCGGATACAACACCAGCATCGTCTGTGATAACGATACGACGGTGCTGCCGGAAGCGGAACTTATCATAGCCAGTCCCGGAGTGCCGCCGCTGGTGTCAAAACTTTATCAGCAGGCGCGCGCCCGTACCGGAGTCGATTTTATCGGAGAACTTGAGTTCGGAGCCCGCCATTGGAAAAAGCCCATTCTTGCCATCACCGGTACCAACGGCAAAACCACCACCACCGGTCTGGTGACCCATTTGCTGCAACAATGCAATATCAACGCTGAAAGTGCCGGTAATATCGGTCGCCCCCTGTGCGATCTGGTATTGAACTCCAGTGCCGATGTGGCAGTGGTCGAGGTGAGCAATTTTCAATTGGAACTGGCTCCGGAATTTGCGCCGGATTGTGCGGTATTGCTCAATCTGGCATCGGATCACGTTGACCGGTACGCCAACGGATTTGCAGAATATTGCGAGGTCAAGCGGAAAATCTTCAACCGGGTCCCTCCGGAGATGCAGATATCCGGGATCTCGCTTCCGGAACTTTCTCCGCGCCGCGCCGCCATCTGTAACGGAGAACTTTTCATCGACGGAAAACCGATCCTCCATCAGGACGAAACCAACCTCCCGGGCGCGCCCAACGCCGAAAACCTTATCGCCGCAGTGGAGCTTATCCTCCGTTTCGATGAACAAATAATCTTTGACGACCTGCCCCGGTTCACCGCTGCGGTAAAGAGTTTCAAACGAGCGGCGCACCGGATAGAAAATGTGGGGGCAGCACATGGAATCACCTTTATCAACGACTCCAAAGGAACCAATCCGGCGGCAGTCATCGCCGCACTGGATGCAATAAGCACACCGGTCGTCATCCTGCTTGGCGGGCTGGCAAAAGGGATGGACTTTTCCGTTCTCCGTTCCCGTAAAGAAAATATACGTCATGCCGTATATTACGGTCAGGACAGAGAAGAGATAAAAGCTGTTCTTGGAGATTGTTTCCCGGGAACGGATACCGGAATGGATTTCACCGCCGCCTTCAACGCCGCTGTCGCAGCTGCCGTGCCCGGCGATACGGTACTGCTCTCTCCCGGCTGTGCCAGCATGGACATGTTCACCAACTACAAGGCACGCGGCAACAAATTTAAAGAATTAGTAACAGCCTTCAAGGGGGGTGAGGGGCGGTGATCTCGCTTTGCTGGAGCGCGCCTTGCTGCGGATGGCGTGGCGGTGATCTCGCTTTGCTGGAGCGCGCCTTGCTGCGGATGGCGTGGCGGTGATCTCGCTTTGCCGGAGCGCGCCTTGCTGCGCTCGCCGCGGTAGGGAGTGGCGGTGATCTCGCTTTGCCGGAGCGCGCCTTGCTGCGCTCGCCGCTCGGGTCGAGGACGCAAGTCCACTCCCCTCGCTTCTCGCTTGCAAAACCCGCCCGGCTGTGCGA
>JAFVZN010000008.1 GCA_017508135.1 Lentisphaeria bacterium
AGCAGCCCCCGGTTTGACTGCCCCCGACGGCTGCCGCTACACCTGGAATCCCAAGACCAACCGGTTGTATTTGCACATATATTCCTGGCCGTTCCGGTTTCTGGAACTCAAAGGTCTGGGCGGCAAAGTAAAATATGCTCAGTTGTTGCGCGACCACAGCGAAGTTCTCCGGGATGAAGCCGGTAAGGCAGCTACCTCCAAAGCAGATACCTCAGATGGCAATATTTCATTGCGTCTTCCGGTTTTGAAACCCGACGATGCGGTTCCGGTGGTCGAAATAATTTTAAAAGAACCCCTTGTATAGAAAGGATTTCAAGGATATGAGTATGTTCCCTGTAAAATTATCAATTTCTGCAAACAGCGGTTATCGTGAAAAAGACAAATGGATCTGGTGCGGAACTGCAGTTGAGGAACCGGGAAAGGGCTTTCATCTTTATGCTTCCCGCTGGCGCAAAGATTATCCGATGCTGGAGGGATATGTGCTTTTTTCTGAAATCGTCCACGCTTTTTCGCCGGAACTTGAGGGGCCCTATCATTTTGTGGAAAAAGTTCTGCCGGCATCCGTCGATCCGCATTGGGACAGCCGCATGGCGCATAATCCGGCCATCGTCCGCCGCAACGGAGAATATCTGCTCTATTACATCGCTTCGACTTACAGCACCCCTCCTACCCCGCCGGAACTTATAAAAAATGATCGCACCATGATGTTTGAGGTCTACGATGAGATCCGTATCGGTCTGGCCCGCAGTAATTCTCCGGCGGGCCCGTGGAAGGTCTGTCCGCATCCGGTGCTGGAGGCGAGAAAGGATAACTTCGACTGCACGATCGTTACCAATCCGGCTCCCTGCGTACTTCCGGACGGGCGGATCTATCTTTATTACCGCACCAATACTCCGGGCGGTGCCCGCATCGGTCTGGCCGTTTACGATGATCCGGAGGGCCCGGCGACCCGTTTCGATCAGCCGGTTCTGGAAACGGAGTTTCAGATCGAAGATCCTTTTGTCTGGCACAATGGCAGTCAGTTTGAAATGATCGCCAAAGATCTGAACGGCAAAACGACCGGCGAATATCACAGCGGGGCACATTTTGTCTCCGATGACGGCATCCGCTGGAAGTGTACCGGACAAGCCTATTCCCGGCAGGTTTCCACTGCTGACGGTAAAAAGATCACGCTCGGTTCTCTGGAACGGCCGCAACTCTTTTTCGGTGCAGACGGAACTCCCAAAGCACTTTTTGCCGCCGTCGCAGATGGACCGGGAGGTTTCAGTAATGCTGACAATACCTGGAATCAGGTTTTCATATTGTAAGGCACATCGGAGCGCAAAATCATGGATACTGTCAAGCAGCTTCAAAATGCACTGGATCGGGCGGTCGAAAGCGGCGAAGAAGTCGGATGTCAACTTGCTGTTTACAAAGATGGAGAGTTATTCTGTTCGCTCTGCTCCGGTTTTACTTCAGGGGAACGTGATCGGAAGGTTTCCGGAGAAACTCTGTTTCCGGTTTTTTCCGTCGGCAAAGGCATTGTCACCACGTTGATCCATATTCTTTGTGAGCAGGGTAAGATCGGTTATGATGCTCCGGCGACTCTGTACTGGCCGGAATATGGCTGCGGCGGCAAAGCCGGAACCCGGATCTGGCATATTTTATCCCACCGGGCAGGATTGTATGATTTTCCAGATGATTTCGCTCCGGATGATAAATTTGACCGGGTGCGCAGTTCGCTTGCTCTGGCCGGGATGAAACCGCTGGACACCATCGGTGGAAAACACCATTACCACGCCCAGACATACGGCGTTCTGACCGGCAGAATCGCTGAACTTGCCACAGGCAAACCGTTGAACAGTTTACTGAAAGAGTATATATTCGATGTTCTCGGGATCGACGCAGTTTTTTTCGGGCTTCCGGCCGACCGCTTCCCCGAATGTGCCAGAATCGTTGCGGATGATCCCGGTGCATGGCAGCTGGAATATAATTCCATGAAAATTCTCGGCGGATTCAATCCATCCAGTAACGGATGTATGAATGCGCTGTCCATCGCCAGGATCTATGCTTCTCTCATCGCTCCAGGCTTGCATGGCCAACGGCTTTTAAAAGATGAAACGGTGGATAATGCCACAGTTTTGAAACGCGCCCCGGAAGATCCCGTCATGCCCGGCGAATGGGCGAAATTCGGTCTCGGCTATGCCCTCTGCGGTCCGGAGGATGATTTGGGACGGATCTTCGGACATGGCGGCGCCTGCGGCAGCGAGGGGTTCGCTGATAAAAAAAGCGGTCTGGCGGTCGGATTTACCAAAAACCGGGCGAGTAAAAGTCATCCCAATCACCCATTGAGGAATCAGATTTCCCGGATCCTGGGTATTCCAGAACGGATTTGGTAAAGCAGCTTTGCTTGAAAAAAAGCGTATTTTTCAAAAACAGAAATTTTCATAAAGCTCAAGGAATCAGAAAAATGAACGAAACCAAAAATGTCGGTGCCAAGCGTTATTACGGTAATATGCCCTGCATCGGTATCCGCCCCACTATCGACGGCCGCCGCGGAGTTTTGAAAGTCCGCGAATCATTGGAAGAACAGACGATGAATATGGCAAAGAGTGCGGCAAAACTCTTTGAAGAACATCTCCGCTATGCCGACGGTACTCCGGTCAAAGTCGTGATCGCCGATACCACCATCGGCCGTGTCGGCGAAGCCGCCGCCTGTGCCGACAAGTTCCGCCGCGAAGGAGTCGATATCACATTGACCGTCACCCCCTGCTGGTGCTATGGCGCAGAAACGATGGATATGGACAAAAACACCATTAAAGCGGTCTGGGGGTTCAACGGTACGGAACGTCCGGGCGCGGTTTATCTGGCTTCGGTGCTGGCAACTCATGCGCAGAAAGGGCTTCCGGCTTTCGGCATTTACGGACACGATGTTCAGGATTGCGATGATACAGAAATTCCGGCGGATGTAAAA
>JAFVZN010000040.1 GCA_017508135.1 Lentisphaeria bacterium
GGTACGGAAACCGTCAGCAGTTGCGCCCAAGTTGAGAACGCCGCTCTTGTTCTCGTCGGAGAGGTTTTCGAAAACATCGCTTGCGGCAACGATTTCGCCTTTGCCGGAGATGAAACTGCGGTCAAAGTCTCCGGTCAAAACGAGAGTACCGTTGTTAACAAACTTATCTTTCGTTCCGCCCGCCATATCGACTGCACCCAGAGCAAGGACTGCATTTTTGTTGATGGTAAAGGTGTCGTTTCCGGCTGAACCGGTGTAACTTCCAATGGTGTTGAAACCTTTGGAAACAGTCACTTTGGTGACATTCCGGATCGTGGTGACCTGACCTTGTGCGAGAGTTACACTGCTGAAATGTTCCACGACATCCGCGCGGCTGTTGTTTTTCAGCGTTACTGTGCCGCTGAGTTTTTCCGCTTGCGAGAGCAGTTTGCTCCGGGATGAATCAAATCCGCTGTAATCACGCACGTTCTCCCATTCGGCGGTATATCCATACTTCTGCTGAGAATAGCGTTCATTGCTTATGGTCGCAGCACTGCTCTCATCCAGCGTTACACTGTTGAAGTTTGTTACATTGCCCACTCTTGATCCGGTTGCGGTCAGGGTTCCGGAACGGATATAGTTTACCGTCAGTGTATAGGTCCCGGTCACGGTTCCGCTTTTGCTTGTTGCGGTAAATTGACCGGTGGATTTGGAACAGCTTTCTCCGCTTTCCGAGAGGCGGAGTATATCTCCAGCGGTAGTGGCGGAGAGTTTCACGGTGGAAAATCCGGTAACACTTACGATCTCACTTCCGGTGGCGTTCAACGTTCCGCTGCTGTTCCTGGTCAAGCTCTCTTTGCGTGTTTCTTCCACGGAAAAGTATGAGTTCCCGTTCTGTTCTTTGTTCGTATACGAAACCGTACTGTTGGAAATTCTTCCGACTTCAGAACCGTTCAGGGTGACATTGGCGTAATTCTCCACAACCGCCGCTTCAGCACCGGTCGCGGATAATTTTCCTCCGGCGGCGATGGAATATTTCCAATCGTCCGTGGTGACGGAGATACCGTTTTTCAGCTTGGATGAGGTCGTGAAGGAAACGCTTTCCTTGCCGCCGGAAATCACATTTGCGCTTGCTTTGTCCGCGAGCTTGACGGTGGAAAACCGGATAAATTCCGCATCTCCCATCACTCCTGCAAGAGTCAATGTTCCGGTGGCGGCGGCATTGGATTTATAGGTGTAAGTATTATTTTTATTGGTCACCGCCGGTTCGACCGCTTTTGCGGCGATGGTTTTTATATTTTCCGGCAGCGGTTCCGAAAGTGTGTTTTTGCTGTCGGCAAGAACGATGAATGTGTACATTCCTGCGGCTTCTTCCAGTGAGGTGAAGGCGTTATCTTTAAAGCTGAGCGTGACACCGTTTTGAACTTTTCCCGAAGTTTTTTCCGAATATTTACTGCTGACGAAGGCTCGGGAAATGTCGGCGCGATCGGATATTTCATCAACTGTGGTCACGGTGATATCCGTTACTGTGATATTGCCCGCCGGGTCGATCGCCCGGAAACAGACATTGCCGTTGGCATAGACGGTGATTTTACCGGTGGCGCGGATGAAGTTTTCATTGTCAACGCTGTATTCGAAAATATCATCTGTGTCGCCGATACGGAAAGAGATGCTTCTTTCAAGTTTGCGGTTGTTCAGATTCTTTATTTCCGGAAGTTCCGGCGGTGTGCGGTCGATGTTGCTGACGGTATACGATGCACTGTCGGAAACGTTCCCGGCTTCATCGGTGGAACGGAAGGCGACACTGCCGTTATCCGTCATCACCACTTTGTCCGTGTAGATCTGCCAGAGCCCGCCGTTTATGGAAAACTCATTCTTTACGGAATCCGTTGCGAACTTTGCATAAACCGTCACGTCCTGATTGGTGGGACCGGTGATTTCCGGAACGATTTGCGGCGCATCGGGGGCGATCTTGTCGATGTTGCTGACAACATACGATACGATATCGGAAACGTTCCCGGCTTCATCGGCGGAACGGAACAAAACGGTTCCGTTTTCAGAAATTTCGACGGTATTGCCGCAGCGGTTCCACGTTTCGCCATTATCTGTTGAATACTCATTGGCAAACGCATCCGGTGCCGGGGTGACAGTGATGATGACATTATGGTTGGTCACCGTTCCGGTGTCAGCTGTGATTTGGGGCGCATCGGGGGCGACTTTGTCGATTTTGTCAACGGTGATGCTGCCGGGGGTGATGTTTCCGGCGTTATCGGTTACTCTGAAGTAGACGGTTCCATTGTCGGACAGGGCAGCTTCACTTCCCGTGATCCACTGCTTCTGGTCAAAGCTGTACTCGATCAAAGCTATTCCACTGAGCAGATCTGCCGCTTCGGCGCAGATGGTGACATCCTGATTTGTCCACGTTTCCGGATTGCCGGAGAGGAAAAGTTCCGGTTTTTCCTTGTCGATATTGGTGATTTCGACCTTCGACGAAAATTCATTTCCGGCGTTGTCGGTGACTTTGATATAAAGCGTACCGTTTTCGGTGATTTTGACAGAAGTTCCGTTGTTCCACGTTTCATCATCCATGCTGTAACTTACTGATTTCACGCCGCTGAGATCATCGGCGGCATTGAGTTTCAGTACGGCATCCTGATTGGTCCACGCTTCCGGATTACCGGAAACGGTAAGTGTCGGCATGGTGGTGTCGATGTTGCTGACGACATATTTTTCGATGGCAGAACTTATCCCGGCACGGTTTTCCGCTCTGAAATAGAGTGTTCCGTTGCTGTTGACTTGAACGTGCTTGTCGTACTCTTCCCAGTGAATGCCGTCGAAGGAGAAGTATTTGCTGTAAGCGTTGTCCGAAAATTTGACCGTTACAGTGACACTGCCGTTGGTAAATGCAGTTGTCGACGGGGTCATGGAGAGGATCATCGGCGGTGCCGGTGAGTAATTGAGCGACAGCGAACCTCCATTGTAAACAAGTGTGTATGCTTCGACACTTGCATTGTTGTAATTGAGCGTATAGGTGTCGCCGTATGCGGAAACTTTGACGGTGAAACTTTGGGCTATCCCGGCATCGCTTCCCTGATAAAGCGTGTAGGTCCCGACTCCGATATCGCCTTCGATGGTGACATTGAGCGTACTGCCGCACGCCTCTTTGAAACGGTTTTCGCTTCCGGCATCCTGAAGTACGATCATCGGGGATTTGTCGTTGCTGTTGATGGTCAGATTGACCGTCAGGGTTTTAGCTCCTCCCAGATAGTTGCCGTAAAAAAGCGAACCGTTTTCGATGTTCAGCACATTCTTTCCGCCGCCCAGATCGAGTGAACCGAAAACCGCTGACGAATTGGTAAGCGTCACCGTGTCGGCGGCACTTCCGGAAAAAACGGTGTAACCGCTGACCGTGGCGAAAAACGATGACGAAAAGGTGCTGTAAACATATCCGTTATCCCGTTCCGTTATCTGCTGCAATGCGGAGATCCCGCTGCTGTAATATCCGGAGTAGAGATAACTGCTGTCCAGAGTGACACTTACTTGCTTATTTCCGGTGTTGCGGATGGCGTACTTTGTTGCGCTGTTGTTGTTGACGATGATCGCGCCATCATCGAAGTCAAAGCTCATGGCATACGCTGAGGACAATGCCGCGGTTGCGGTCACGCTCAATGTGACGTTGAAATTTTTGAACTCCAAATCAACTTTTGAGGTGACGGCAGCCGTGGCAGATAAGGAGATCGTGTCTCCGGCAATATCATCGGCAAAGGTGAAGGTGGTGGACTTCGTGGTTTTGATGTGGTTTATCCGTTCCATGCCGCGCAGGAATGAGCCGCCGTAATATTCGCTTCTGGAATTACTTACGATGACCTTTGCATCCGGCGAGATATCGTAAACGATATTCAAAATGCCCTGAGTCTTGTTCGGAATGTCTTTGTATATCTCCTGCAGTCCCTGAACGGTGTACCATTTGGTACTGGAACTCCAGACACCCCAGCCGTAGTTGAGGTGATACTCGTATTCTCCGGTGGAGCTGTTGAAGCGGTAGCCGTCCAGATATATGGCATGACCGGAGATGCCGATCTGTACCACTTCGCCGTAATCCAGGTTTTCCCGGATCACGGAATATCCGACATCGCTGAAATCGTATGTGGAGTAAAAACGTTCTGTCTCGGGGTTGTAATGGTCACTGCTGCGGTAACGTGCGCGGGCACTGTCGAAACCGGAGACAATGTAGATTTCGGTACGGCCGGAACCGGTACTGGTGGATTCCCCGTATGTTGAGTGATTTTTCACTCCGCAGTAATAGTTCAACGCCGCGATAAAGTCGCCGTTGCCGATACGGTATGACGGATCGGTATTTTGCAAAATGGCGTTGATTTCGGAGATGGTTCCCTCTCCGACCTGGGAGACTTCGGAACAATAATATGTTTTTGAATCACTTTTCCAGTTGAAGTAATCGTTTGACGTGATCGACAGATCGAATTTGTATCCCTGTTCGATCCAGTAATATATGATCTGCGAGTGGGCGGTATTTGAACATCCGGTGACACTGCGCTCTGTTTTTGCCGGATCGACCCAAGGGCAGTATTTGTTGTAATCTACATCCAGCCGGGTTTGTTCGCCGTTTACGGAAATGTATATAGGACCGCTCTGGTTCCATTTGGTCGAAGTGAGAATCTTTCCATCATTACTCATTTTTATCACCTGATATTTTCCCACATAATACACTGTTTGTTAATAATATATGGCGTATGCAGGCAAAAATCAAGCGGCGTTGAGAAAAAATCAGAAAATCTGTTCCGCTCAACCGGGGACGGCAGCACTCTTTTTCTTCCGGCTGGCAAGCAGCTTTCTCAAGGCGAAGTAGAGTATGGAACCGTTGATGGCGATGATTCCCAGCCACGATATCGGGTAGGAGGTTATCAGCATCGGCAGACTGTTGTTGATCGGCAGGATGAAGTACACCCAGAATACACGGAATACGCAAATTCCCATGATCGAAACAAACATCGGGAGGAAAGAGTAACCCAAACCGCGCAAACCGCCGTTGATGGAATCCATCACACCGCAGAGGAAGTAGGTCGAAAGCATGATCTTCATCCGGAGCAGTCCCCAGGCGATCACATCCGCATCAGTGGTGTAGATGCCCAGGAGCTGTCTGCTCAGAAGCAATCCGGTTCCGCCGACAATAATACCGCAGGCGGCAGTACAGAGCGTACTCAACAGAATGGAACGGACGATACGGTGATATTTTTTGGCACCGTAATTCTGTCCGGTGAAGTTGAGCGAGGTGTGGAAGAAGCAGACACAGGTCATGTAAACCAGCCCGTCGATATTCATGGCGGCGGTGTTTCCGGCGATGGCGACTGCACCGAAAGAGTTGATCGCCGCCTGAATGATGATGTTGGAGATGGAGAAGCAGGAACCCTGAATACCTGCCGGAACTCCGAGGCGGAGCATTTCAGTAAAGAGTTTCCAGTCAAGTTTCATCCGTTTCCAGGAAAAGTGAGTGGCATCCTCCGCGCGGCGCAGAGCTTTTATCACCAGCAATGCGGAAACCAGATTGGCGATTTTTGTGGCGATCGCCACACCGGCGACATCCATTTTGCAGACGATGACAAAAAAGAGATTCAGCAACACGTTGAGGATACCGGCAAAAATCATGTAGTAAAGCGGACGGCGGGTGTCACCTGTTGCCCGCAAAACCGCGCTGCCGAAGGTGTAAAGCACGACAAACGGTATCCCGGCACAATATATCCACATATATATGCTCGCCTTGTTGAGAATTTCCGCCGGAGTTCCCATTAATTGCAGTACCGGGCGGGAGATGAGTATGCCCAGTATCGCCATGGCAGTGCCGCCGTAAGCTGCGACCGCGATCGCTGTGTGAACGACACGGTTCAAAGATTTGTTGTCTTTCGCCCCGATGAAACGGGTGGCGAGAACACTGATACCGGAACTCAAACCGAAGAAAAGATTCAGCACCAGCGCAGTAAGACCGTTGGTCGCTCCCACTGCCGCCAGAGCCTGCGAGTTGGCAAAACGTCCGACGACGATCATATCTGCGGAGTTGAACAGTGTAGCCATGACATTGGCGGCGATAAGCGGAATGGTGAAGATGATGATCTTGCTGAATATCGGGCCGTGGCACATATCGATCTGATACTTTTTCCCGGATGCCATAAAATTTCTCCTTGTTCTCTCCCGGATGTATGTATTCTCTATAATATAGTTCCGCCGGAGCGTTTTTGCAATGCGTTTTTTACACAGTTGTGCAAGAAAATACACCGGGAAAAACACGGCAGATCAACATTGATATTTTTTTATCAAATTATTTGAGTAAATTGTTTGAAATTTCTGTCAAACGGTGGTATATTCTAAGAAAGGCATGTTGTGTATTGTGAAAATATGCCGCAGAAAGATGAGAGTTTTTTTGTGGCAAGAGGGATTGTTTATGTTGTACGGAAAAAAAGCTGACACCGGTTCGCTGGACGGGAGCATTGTCGGCGTACCGTTTAAACATGATATCGTATTTTCAGCAGCAAAGTCCGGTGGATCAGGTTGTACAGAGAGCGGGAGTCCCCGTTGTATGTACAGCCTTTTGTTCATATAGTGGACCGGTTTTCCCGGTTTGTAACATTTTTTAACTTAATGCAATGCGACCATAACTAACAACAGGGAGAAAATTATGAGTTGTTGCAAAAAATTGTCGGAGGGTGCTGAAGCCAAGTTCGCAGAGCTTGATGCTTTTATCGCCACTCTCGGCGTCGACCGCAATGATGAACGCCGTCGCGGAAGACTTATTCAGGTGTTGCACAAGGCGCAGCATATCTTCGGTTATCTGCCCCGCGAAGTCCAACAGCATGTTGCCTGCAAACTGTTCCTTACCGAAGCTCAGGTTTCCGGCGTGGTCAGTTTCTACAACTATTTCAGCACTGAACCCAAAGGCAAATACTGTGTCGATGTCTGCATGGGAACTGCCTGCTACGTCAAAGGTGCGGAAAAAGTCCTCTCCGAACTGGAACGTGTCCTCGGTGTCAAAGCGGATACCCATCCCACTGAAGATGGTCTGTTCTCCATCTCCGCTCTGCGTTGCGTCGGTGCCTGCGGTCTGGCTCCCGTTATGATGGTCAACGGCAAGGTCTACGGCAAAGTCACCCCCGCCAAAGCGGTCGAAATCGTCAATGAATACAAGAAACAGGGATAAGCAGATGAACAAGATCGCATCCAAAGATTGTCTTATTGCCGCTTACAATGAGAGTAAGAGCAAACTCGTCTTGCGTGAAACTGCCGCTCACGATATCCGCTCCGCCAAAAAGGAACTCCTTTGCTGCGGTGGTACCGGTTGCCACGCCTCCAACTCCAAAGTGTTGATGGAAAACCTGACCGCTGCCATCAAGAAACACGGTCTTGAAAACGATGTCAAAGTCGTCCAGACCGGCTGTTTCGGTTTCTGCGCCCAGGGCCCCATCGTCAAAGTCATGCCGGATAACGTTTTCTACGTTCAGGTCACTCCGGAAGACGCTGAAGAGATCGTCGAAAAGCACATCGTCAACAAAGAGTTGGTCGATCGTCTGCTCTTCGTCGAACCCCAGCTCAAATCCCGCATTTCCGATTACGCCAAGATGAGCTTCTACGCCAAGCAGCAGCGCATCTCCTTGCGTAACTGCGGTCTGATCGACCCCGAAGATATCAGCGAATACATCGCCGCCGAAGGTTATCAGGCTCTTGCCAAATGTCTTTTTGAAATGACTCCCGCTGAAGTTGTGCAGGAAGTTCTCAACTCCGGTCTCTGCGGACGCGGCGGTGCCGGCTTCCCCACCGGTATGAAGTGGAAGATCGCCGCCGGCGTTCAGGCTGATGAAAAGTATATCATCTGTAACGCGGACGAAGGTGACCCGGGTGCCTTCATGGACCGCTCCATCATGGAAGGTGACCCCAACAGCATCATCGAAGCCATGGCCATCGGTGCTTATGCCATCGGTGCCCAGAACGGTCTCGTTTATATCCGTGCTGAATATCCGCTCGCTGTCAACCGTCTCCAGATCGCTATCGACGAAGCCCGTGAACTCGGCCTCCTCGGCAAAAACATCATGGGAACCGATTTCAGCTTCGATATCGAAATCAAACTCGGTGCCGGTGCCTTCGTTTGCGGTGAAGAAACTGCTCTTATCCACTCCATGGAAGGTCAGCGCGGCGAA
>JAFVZN010000041.1 GCA_017508135.1 Lentisphaeria bacterium
TCGCGCTTGTTTATGCGCTTCGCGCAGGTAAGTGCTGCGCACTTATTTAAGCGCTTTTTGTAAAAAGCTCGCAAAAACTTTTCACGCTTGCTTCGCAAGCTGCTCTTGGCGCTTCGCGCTGTTAAGTGCTGCGCACGGCTTGGGCGCTTCGCGCCTTTCAGCGCTGCGCACGGCTCAGCGGTTCCCAGCAGGCACACCAGCGCCCTTCTTCACCTTCCACCGGCAGCAGCGGCGGCTTCTCCCTGCGGCAACGCTCCTTTGCATAAGGACAACGCTCGTGAAACGGACACCCCGCAACCAGCGCCAGCGGCGAAGGAACATCCCCGTTCAACCTTATCCTGCCCGATAATCCCCCCTCCGGAGTCGGAACTGCCGACAACAACGCCTCAGTATACGGGTGACGCGGCGAACTCACCATCTGCCTCGACGGAGCCAGCTCCACCACCGACCCCAGATACATCACCATTATCCGCGACGATATGTGCTCCACCACCGCCAGATCATGCGCTATGAAAAGGATCGACGTTCCGCTTTTTTGCTGTATATCCTGAAGAAGATTGACTATCGACGCCTGAACACTCACATCCAGCGCCGATACCGGCTCGTCGGCAACGATAAAATCCGGATCCGCCGCCAGCGCACGGGCAATACCTATCCGCTGACGCTGTCCGCCTGAAAACTGGTGCGGATAACGGTTCAGCGCATCCGCCGTCAACCCCACCATTTCCAGCAGCTCCGCCGCCCGCTCCTTTCTGACTGCAAGCGGCGCTTTGCGGTGCAGGGCAATCACCTCATCCAGCGCGGCAAAGACCGGAAGTCTCGGATTCAGCGAACCGTAAGGATCCTGAAATATCATCTGGAAACTCCTGCGCATCTCTTTGAGTTCCTTCCCCTTCGCATGGGTCAAATCCCTGCCGTTGAGCAGGATTCTGCCGGAACACGGCTCTTCCAGACGCACCAGCGCCCTGCCCAGAGTGCTTTTGCCGCAACCGGATTCGCCGACCAGTCCGACGGTTTCCCCCTTTTCAAGAGTGAAGGAAACTCCGTTTACGGCAGACAGATAACGCTGTTTTGCAAACAATGGAGTCCGTACTTTGTAACGGACAAAAAGGCCTTTGACTTCCAACAGTGCCATTTCAACTCTCTCTTTCTGCGGTTCCGGCACAGATTACGGTTATATTGTCGCGCTCACCGGCAAGAATCGCCCCGCGCACCAGCGCCCCGGTCTTGCTCCGCATGGAACTGCTGTCACCGAGGATCCCGGCAAGCACCAGATCGTTCATGCTCCCGTAAAGTCCGTCGGAACAAATCAGGTATTTCGCTCCGTCATGCCTTGGATACTCCGCCACATCAAGCCTGAGGAACTTCGCCGTTCCCAGCGCGCTGGAAATCAGACTCGCTCTGGAAAAACGCGGATCAAGTTTCAGTTTCCGGAAATTTTCCGGACGGTGGTCAGTCGTAAGCTGCTGCAACGGCACTCTGCCCGGAGCCCTGAAGTATTCGTAGATCCTGCTGTCACCGGCACTGGCGGTTATCACCCGGTCACGGAAAAACACCGCCGCCGCAACGGTACAGCCCATCGGTTTTATTTTCCGGCTTTCCAGATTATATTTGAATATTTTTTCATTGGCACGGCAAAGTGTTTCACGCAGGAACTCTTTCGTCCACAAGGCACTGTCGGTCTGCCGCGCCGCCTGAAGAAGCGCGGTACAGCAGATATGGCTTGCCACTTCGCCGTGGCTGTGGCCGCCGATACCGTCGGCAACTGCCGCCAGAACAGCACTGCCGCCGGCAGGAGAACAGATAATGAAGTTATCCTCATTATGGTGCCGGACAGTACCGCAGTTGGTCTCTCCGGCGATTTCCAGTTGTGCAAAATTGAGATTCATACACTTTTCCGTCTTGAAAAATCGTCACTTGCTTAGTATAGTATATAAACGTTATTATTTCAAGCACGAGGGGAGAAAATATTGATGAGAAATTTCCATTTCATCGGAGTCGGCGGTATCGGCATGAGCGCACTGGCAGCCGCCGCCGTCGATTGCGGATTCACAGTTTCCGGCAGTGACCGGGGCGCAGGCAAGGCGGAAAATGCTCCGATCAACGATGCTCTTGCCGCTCAGGGAGTCAAAATCTATCCGCAGGATGGTTCGCGCTTCACTTCCGGAGCCCCCCTGCCCGATGCGATAGTTTACAGCACGGCTATCGAGGAGGATAATCCGGACTTCCTCGCCGCCGGAAAAACTATCCCCCGGCTCCACCGCGCCGAATTTCTCAAGCTGATTCTGGAAACATACTCAGACAAAATTTCCATCGCCGTAACCGGCAGCTGCGGCAAAAGCTCCGTCACCGGCTATCTCACAGAGGTTCTGGAACAGCTCGGCGGCGACCCGGTGATGATCTCCGGTGCCGTTTCCAAGCGTTACAAGACTCCCTCAAACGCCGGAAACTTCCGCCCCGGCAAAGGTAAATTCCTTGTTTTTGAGGCGGATGAAAGCGACAAAAGTCTGCTCTCTTATCCGGCGGATTACGCCATTATCCTCAATATCGCAACCGACCATTACAGCAAGGAGGAACTTGAGGAGGTCTTCACCTCGTTCCTCACCCGCAACACCCGCAAAGGTGCTGTCATAACCCCTGACCTTGCAGTAAATGCCCCCATTGAGTGTCAAACTATTTCCGGCTTGAAAGAGTACACTCCCGGCCAAGTTCCCCTTGCGGTGTTCGATGACGGCAGAAAAATCACGCTCCCGGCATCCGGCAGACACGTTGCACTCAACGCGCTTGCCATAAGAAAACTGCTTGCCATGCTCAACTTCAACGATGACGATGTTCTCAAAGCTCTTCCGTACTTTGACGGAGTGTGGCGCAGAAATGACTACACTGGCACAACACCTTCCGGAGCAAGAGTTTATGATGACTACGCCCACAATCCCGAAAAAATCCTCTCCTGCTTATCCGGAATGCGTGAAATCTCTGAAGGCAAACTCCTTGCCGTATTTCAGCCGCACGGCTACAAACCCTTCGGATTCATGGAAGATGAGCTGTTCAGACTGATGGATGATTTTCTTGCCGCAGGTGACCGTTTCATTCTGCTTGAACCGTTTTACGCCGGAGGAACTTCCAGCTTCTCGCCCCATGCCGCAGATGTGTGTGAAAAGTGGCGGGCGAACTCCGCCTTACCCGACCGTTTCATGGTGATGCCCGACCGCGAAACTCTGAAAGAGTTTCTGCTGGCAAACGGCAAATCCGGCGATATCATCACCATCATGGGAGCAAGAGACAACTCATTGAGCATTTTTGCCGCTGATCTGACCTTGTAAAAACTGCTTCAGCAGGCTATATTAAACAGAGACAATTTTACCACTTACTTTAAGGGATATTTTCAATGAAAGCAGTTATCAGTGTCACCGGATGCGATGCCGTCGGCATCATCGCCAAAGTCAGCAATGTCTGTGCCGAATACGGAGTCAATATCGTCGATATCTCCCAGACCGTTCTTCAGCAGTACTTTTCCATGATAATGCTGGTGGAAATCGACAGCATCACCATTCCCTTTGCCGCTTTTGTCGACAAAATGAGCGAACTGGGCAAAGAGAGTCATCTGGATATCCACACCATGCACGAAGATATCTTCAATGCGATGCACCGCATCTGACAAGGAGCTTTCCCCATGCCCAGCAGAAATGATATTTTTGAAACTATCAGCATGATCCGTGAGGAGTGCCTCGATATCCGTACCATCACTATGGGTATATCGCTTTTTGACTGTCAGTGTGACGATGAAAAGCGTTTATGCTCCAAAATCTATGACAAAATCATGTTCCACGCCAAAGACCTGGTCAAAACCGGTCAGGATATCGAAAAAGAGTACGGTATACCCATCATCAACAAACGCGTATCGGTCACCCCGGTATCTCTGATGTGCGGCGGAATTTCCCGCGACGGCGCACTGGATATCGCCCGTACTCTCGACCGCGCCGCCTCGGAACTCGGAATCAACTTCATCGGCGGTTACAGCGCACTGGTGCAGAAGGGATTCACCAACGGCGCCCGCACCCTGATATCCGCCATCCCCGAAGCGCTGGCTGCCACTTCGCGCCTCTGCTCATCGGTCAATGTCGCCTCGACCAAAGCCGGAATCAACATGGATGCCGTGGCACTGATGGGTAAAATCATCCGTCAGACTGCCGACCTGACAGCGGACAACTCCGCCATCGGCTGTGCCAAACTGGTGGTATTCGCCAATGTGCCGGAAGATAACCCGTTCATGGCGGGCGCATTCCACGGTATCGGCGAACCGGAAACGGTCATCAACGTCGGTGTTTCCGGTCCCGGAGTCGTCGCATCCGCTATCCGCAGAGCCGGAAAAAATGTAAATCTCACTGAAATCGCTGAAACGATCAAACGCACCGCATTCAAAATCACCCGTGTCGGTCAGCTGGTGGCAAAACTTGCCAGTGAACGGCTCAATACGCCTTTCGGTATCGTTGACCTTTCTCTGGCGCCGACTCCCGCTATCGGTGACTCGGTGGCGTATATCCTTGAGGAGATCGGATTGGAAAAATGCGGATGCCCCGGCACCACCGCCGCACTGGCAATGCTCAACGATGCGGTGAAAAAGGGCGGTGTCATGGCGTCAAGTCATGTCGGCGGACTTTCCGGAGCATTCATTCCCGTTTCCGAAGATGCCGGTATGATCGACGCCGCGCGCTGCGGAGCGCTCTCTCTGGAAAAACTTGAGGCGATGACCGCCGTCTGCTCCGTCGGACTGGATATGATCGCCATTCCCGGTGACACTCCGCAAGAGGTCATTTCCGGAATCATCGCCGACGAGATCGCCATCGGCGTGGTCAACACCAAGACCACCGCAGTCCGTCTGATTCCTGCGGGCAAAGAGGGGGATATGATAAGTTTCGGCGGACTTCTCGGTGAAGCTCCGGTGATTCCGGTATCCAGATACTCCCCGGCGGTGATGATAAACCGCGGCGGCAGGATACCGGCTCCGCTTCAAAGTCTGAAAAACTGAGAAAAAAGGAGCAATTTCTATGGCTGACTTTGTCCACCTGCATTTGCACACCCATTACAGTATGCTCGACGGTGCGTGTACCGCCAAAGGACTTATCCCCATGGCAAAAGAGATGGGAATGCCCGGTATTGCCATCACCGACCACGGATATATGGGGGGAACTGAGGAGTTCCACAAAAAACTCACCGCTGAAGACCTGGTTCCCATCATCGGCGTGGAAGCATACGTTTCACCGACCAGACGGCAGGATACCAATGCGGCGGTCGACTTCATCAAAGGTCACCACCTCGTTCTGCTGGCGGAAAATCAGAAGGGGTACTTCAACCTCTGCAAAATCATGAGTGAATCGTGGAGAACCGGATTCTACTACAAAGCACGATGCGACAAACAGCTGCTTGCCCAATACCATGAGGGTATCATTGCACTTTCAGCGTGTATCGCCGGAGAAATTCCGCGCAAACTGAGTGTCGGTGACATTTCCGGTGCGGAAAAATCGCTGGACGATTATCTGGAGATCTTCGGTCCGGAAAACTTCTTCATCGAACTTATGGACCACAATATGCCGGAGGAAAAAGAGGTAAATCCCCTGCTTATCGACCTTGCACGCCGCCGCAATCTTCAACTTGTGGCGACCAACGACGTACACTACATGCGCCGCGAAGATGCCGAAGCTCACGAGATCATGCTCTGTATCCAGACGGGCGACAAGCTGAACAACGAAAAGCATTTCCGTTTTCCGACACGGGAGTTTTACTTCAAGTCTCCGGAAGAGATGGAAGAAATCTTCAAAGATATTCCCGAAGCACTCAGCAACACCAAGCTCATCTGTGACCGCTGTGCCGCCGATCCGGTGCAGTTCGATTACAAGACCAATCACTATCCGGTATTTTACATGCCCAATGGCAAAGAGGCTGACCGCAAGGTGCTGTTCGACGTCTGCTGTGCCAATCTGCCGATGCGCTACGACTTTGAATACACCGAAGGCATGGAACTTGATGAAAAACAGAAAACCATCATGGACCGGCTCAATTACGAACTCAACGTTATCGAAAAGACCGGATTCTGCAGTTACTTCATGGTCGTTTCCGACTTTATCCGCTGGGGTAAGGAACACGGTATTCCGGTGGGACCGGGGCGCGGTTCCGGTGCAGGCAGTGTGGTGGCGTATCTGATGCTTATCACCGATATCGACCCGCTGAGATATGATCTGCTCTTTGAGCGCTTCCTCAATCCGGAACGCGTGAGTCCGCCGGACTTCGATATCGACTTCTGCGAAAAACGGCGTGCCGAAGTTATCGAATATGTGCGGCAGAAATACGGTTTTGACAACGTCGCCCAGATCTGCACCTACGGTCAGCTCAAGGCAAAAGCGGTGGTCAAAGACGTTGCCCGCGTGCTGGATTTCCCCTTTGAAGAAGGGAACAAACTTACGAAGATGATTCCGGAAGATCTGAAAATGACCATTCCCGAAGCGATCGAACAGTCGCAGGAAATTGCCGATCTGATCGCAACGGACGAAAGGGTCGCAAATGTTTTCGGCTTTGCAAAAATCCTCGAAGGTCTGAACCGTCAGGCAGGTGTCCACGCCGCCGGAGTCATCATCGGTGACCAGAGACTTGACAATCTGGTTCCGCTTTCCCGCAGTGCCACCGGCGATATGGTGGTGCAGTACCCGAAAGAACCGTGTGAAAACCTCGGACTGCTGAAGATGGACTTCCTCGGTTTGAGAACACTCACCATCATCCGCAATGCGATGGATATGATAAAAGAACAGCACGGGGTGGAAATAAACCTTTCCAAACTGCCGCTGGATGACCCGAAAACTTACGCGATGCTCCAGAAAGGCGACACGGTCGGCGTGTTCCAGCTGGAATCCGGCGGTATGCAGGATCTCTGCCGCAACCTCGGAGTCGAAACAATCGAACACATTATCGCTCTGGTGGCGCTCTACCGTCCCGGTCCGATGCAGTTCATCCCGACCTACATTGCCCGTAAAAAGGGTGAGGAAGTCACCGAATACGACCACCCGAAAATGGAACCGATCCTGAAAGAGACCTACGGTATCATGGTCTATCAGGAGCAGATCATGCAGGTGGTGCAGGCGCTTGCCGGATTCAGTCTCGGCGGAGCGGACATCCTGCGCCGCGCGATCGGTAAGAAAAAAGAAGATGTGATGAAGCAGCAGCGGGAAAAGTTCATCATCGGCTGCAAAGAGGCAAGCGATATAGATGAGGAACTTGCCGATGCCATCTGGGAAAAAATCAAAATTTTTGCCGGATACGGCTTCAACAAATCCCACTCCGCCGCCTACGGTGTGGTATCCTATCAGACGGCGTATCTGAAGGCGAACTATCCGGTGGAGTTCATGGCAGCGGTGCTGACCGGGGAAATCGAAAATGCGGAAAAGCTCGCATTCTTCATCAACGAGTGTCATGAAATGGGCATAAAAATACTTCCTCCGGATGTGAACAGCAGCAATATCCAGTTTTCCGTGGATAACGGAAGGATCCGTTTCGGTCTCGGTGCGATCAAAGGGTGCGGTGAAGCCGCCGCCAGCAAGATCATCGCCAGCCGTCAGGAGGAAGGACCGTTTACCAGTTTCCTCAACTTCTGCGAAAGATGCGGCACTTACATCAACTCGCGTATGCTGGAGTTCCTCACCAAAGCCGGAGCATTCGACTCTCTCGGTCTGCGCCGTTCCCAGATACTTGCCGTTGCTGAACCGATGATGTCTTACGCCATACAGCGGGCGATCGACAAAGCCAACGGTCAGGGTTCACTCTTTGATATGTTCGGCGGCGAAGAAGCCGAAGAAGCCGGAGTCCCCATTCCTGATATCGACGAATTTGAGTGGCTCGATCTGCTCAAAGCGGAAAAGGAACTTCTGGGCTTCTATGTCTCCGGTCATCCGCTTGAACCGAAATCACTGCTGCTCAAAGCCTTCGGTACTCCCCTGAAAGAGGTCGAAAAACTCAATCAGCGTTTGAAGGACAATCACTCTGACAGTATGTCGCTGCGTCTGGTGTGCATGGTGAACAGTTATCAGCAGAAAATCAGCAAAAAGACCCAGAAACCGTTTGTCATCCTGACGGTGGAAGATTTGGAAAGCAGCTGTGAACTGATGCTTTACGAGCGCGCTCTTGCAGCGTTGAAAGATAACAATATCACCCTTGAAACCGGCAGTGAGGTGGTTCTGGAAGTGACGGCGAAACGCAACGACGAAGGCGACCGCGCCCGGCTGGTGGTGGAAAAGGTCACCCTGCTTGACGATGCTCCGGAAATTTATACGGAAGAACTCTATCTGCATATCTACCAGAAAGACCTTCAGCCGGATACGCTGAAAAAACTTGCGGAAATATGCAAAGCCAACATTGTCCGTGAAAAAGGTTCCAAACTCATACTCTGCGTAGTCAACGGCAGAGAAACGGTCTTTATCGAGTCGCACATGGGTAATATCCGGGTGGATATGCCGTTTATAAAGAGGTGTGAAGCACTTCTGGGTGCGAAAAACTTCCGGATAAAGGCAAAAGAGGTTGCGCCGCCGCCGAGAGTGTGGAGCAAAAAGTAATATAGGCTATTTCAAAACTGAATAAAAGGAATAAGCAATGAGTGTAAAGTGTCCGAAATGGCTTGAAAATGCTGTATTTTACGAAATATATCCGTCAAGTTTTTTTGACAGCAACGGCGATGGCATCGGTGATATTCAGGGAATCATCGCCAAACTGGACTACCTTGAACAGCTTGGGGTGAATGCGCTCTGGCTCAATCCGTGTTTTGCCTCACCGTTTGCCGACGGCGGTTACGATATAGCAGATTACTGTCAGGTAGCTACGCGTTACGGAACGAATGACGATCTGGCAGAGCTTTTCCGGTCTGCGGAAAAACGGGGAATGAAGATATGTCTCGATCTGGTCGCCGGTCACACCTCGATCGCCCACAAATGGTTCAAAGAGTCGGCAAAAGCGGAACGCAACGCGTATTCCGACTACTATATATGGACCGACAGCTGGCTTTCCCCATCCTGCGGAATGTCGATGATCAACGGCGCCGCTGAACGTGACGGCAGTTTTGCCATCAACTTTTTTTCCACCCAGCCGGCACTGAACTACGGCTTTGCCAATCCGGATCCCAAATGCAAGTGGCAGCTTCCGGTGGATCATCCGGCATGTCGGAAAGTACGGGAGGAGATGAAGAATATCATGCGCTTCTGGCTGAACCTCGGTGCCGCCGGATTCCGCTGTGACATGGCACCGTCACTGGTCAAAAAAGATCCTGACCGCAAAGAGACGATGGCGATATGGCGCGAGTTCCGCGCGATGCTCGATGAGGAATACCCCGAAGCGGTACTGATCGCCGAATGGGCGTATGCTCCGCAGTCACTTAAAGCCGGGTTCCACTGCGACTTTCTGCTCCATTGCGGAACACCGGCATACACGACGCTTTTCCGCAACGAACCGGAACGCGATCTGTGGGATGGTCTGGATAAAAGCGGATTTTACGAAAAAGACGGCAACGATTACACCGTGAGCAACAAACACAGTTACTTTGACCCCGCCGGTCTCGGAGATGCAGAGTTTTTCTTCAAAACCTATCTTGACCATTATGAACGGACAAAAAATGACGGTTTCATCAGTATACCGACCGGCAATCACGATATGACAAGGATCAGCGATCTGCGCGATGAACGCGACCTTGCCTGTGTCTTCGCCTTCATCCTCACCATGCCGGGGGTGCCGTTCATCTATTACGGCGATGAGATCGGTATGCGGAATGTCAAAGGTCTGGTTTCCCGTGAAGGGGGATACTCCCGCACGCAATCACGCACGCCGATGCAGTGGAACAGCGGAAAAAATGCCGGATTTTCCACTGCCGGAGCAGAAGAACTCTACCTGCCGGTGGATACCGCCTGCGGCGCTCCGGATGTCGCGGAACAGCAGAGCCGCCCGGACTCCCTCTGGAACACCGTCCGGCAGTTGACCGGAATACGCCGCAGACACGATGCACTCAACGCAGGCAGTGATTTCAAATTGCTTCTGGCAGATTATCCAATGATCTACACCCGCAGTTCAGAAAATGAAAAACTGCTGATCGTCATCCAACCCGCCCGCAGAGCATGGCAAACGGAAATCGTTCTGCCTAAAGGCATTACAAAACTCGCTCCGGTAATATCCACAGATATTTCCGCAGAGGTCGCGGGAAACAAACTCAAACTTTCAGGTACCGCGGGGACACAATCCGGTATCTGGCAAATGATTTAAGAGGAGTTTATCATGTACGACGCACACATTCATTTTCACTACGGCAAATGCGACACACCACAGGAGTTTTTGCAGAAAGCCGCCGCCGGAGGCGTTACCGGAGGCAACGTTTTAAGTACGATTCCGGAAAAACGTCTCGGCTTTGCCGACGGCGATTACCGCTGGCAGGGACGTTTGGAATCCGTTCTTGAATATACCTCGCAAACGCCGGGATTTCATCCGTTCTTCTGGATAAATCCGCTGGATAAGGATTGGGAAAAACAGATCACAACCGCTGTGGAAACGGGGATTGCCGGATTCAAGATCATCTGTGAATCCTACTACCCCGAAGATTGTGTTCCGGCTTGTAAACTGATTGCCCAGACGGGCAAACCGGTAATGTTCCACAGCGGAGTTCTCGGCGAAGGGCGCGACATGCTTGCGGCGAAATACAACATGCCCTCAAGTTTTGAAATCCTTTTAAGTATCAAAGGTTTGCGTTTTTCGTTGGCGCATCTTGGCTGGCCGTGGATGGATGATTATATGAGCATGGTCGCAAAATCCTGTTTCTGTTACGATCCGGAATTTGCCAACCGCATGTTCTGTGACCTCACTCCGGGAACTCCCGGAATTTACCGCGAGGAGTGCCTGCGCAAACTCTATCTGACCGGATACCGGATCAAGGATTTCGTCCTCTGGGGAACCGACGGTCAGGTGAATGATTATGCACCGCTGCTCCCGGAACACTGGGCAAAACGGGATAAACCGTATATGGAAAAAATCAGCGCCGATGCCGCCATTGCAAAGTTCCCCTTCGACGAAAAAACTCCGGATCTGAGCGATATTTTCCACCTCTGCACCGAAGAAAACTGGAAAAACTTTCTCGGATAATACGGCAAAACTTTCTCTGCCGGAATAAAAAATGGGGCTGAGCGCAAAACATCAGTTTTTGCAACTGCCCCTGATTTTTTACATTCAAGCTCCGCCATACATGGCGGAACGATCGTTATGTACGGATATGTACGGATGGGTACGGAGATGGTTTGTTTAAAATCAAGCCGATTTTTGAATTTTTTTGAAATTTTTATCAAATTCTTTATCGGCTATGACCATTCCCCTTAAAATCAATAACATCTTTCTCATAACAGCACATCGAGCCTGCAATCTGGAA
>JAFVZN010000042.1 GCA_017508135.1 Lentisphaeria bacterium
GCCGCCCCCCTGCACCCCCAGCGGTGCCACCGGCACTTTTGTTCTTTTGGCTTGCACACGCTTTATGGCGTTGGGCTGGCTCGACTCATGTGGCGCAATCCTTCACCCCGCTTCCGCCTTTTATGGCGAAAGCCGGGCTTTGCATTGCGCCACGACTGCCGCATCCGGGGGATGTTTCCCCCGGAACCCCCTCGCTCCTCAGCTCACGCTTCGTCGCTTCTTGGGGTGCAGTCTGCAATCATACCGCATACAAACTGCTCCCAAAGATTCCCAAAAATTCCCAAAGATTCCAACAAAAAAAACTGCCGCACACCCTTTGAGAGTTGCGGCAGTTTTTTCAGGTTCTGCGGTAAATTACTTACCGGAGACCACACCGTGCACTTTGAATACACGGGTCGGCACGAATTCGCCGAGCTTATGGCCAACCATGTTTTCAGTCACGAAGACCGGAACGAAAGTTTTGCCATTATGCACATTGAAGGTATGTCCGACAAAATCCGGAATAATCAATGAACGCCGTGACCAGGTTTTGATCGGGGTCTTGTTGGCAACATTCATCTTTTCGACTTTGTCGATCAGATACTGATCCACAAAAGGACCTTTTTTGATGGATCTGGGCATTACTTCTTCCTCCGTTCAACGATGAATTTCTTTGAACCTTTTTTCGGATTGCGGGTGCGTTTACCCTTGGCAAGTTTGCCCCAGGGTGAAACAGGATGACCGCCACCGGACTCACGACCTTCACCACCACCCATCGGATGGTCGACCGGGTTCTGAGCGACACCGCGGACATGAGGACGGAAACCTTTGTAACGTTTTTTACCGGCTTTACCGAGTTTGGTATTCATCAGATCAAGGTTACCGATCTGACCGATCATTGCGCGGCAGTTGACATGCAGCATACGGACTTCGCCGGAGGGCAGTTTGACCTGGGCGTAGAGTTCCTCTTTACCGCGGAGGGTGGCGACCTGCCCGGCAGAGCGGACGAGTTTGGCACCGGCTCCGGGCTGCATTTCAATACAGCAGATCTCGATACCGACGGGGATATCTTTCAACTTCATCCAGTTACCGGGTTTCAACTCGGCTTTGGAGCCATTCATGACCACATCACCGACTTTGAGACCGACCGGAGCGAGGATGTAAGCCTTATCGCCGTCAGCGTAGGAGATCAGAGCGATATTGGCGGTACGGTTGGGATCGTACTCGATGGTAACGACTTTCGCCGCGACGCCCTCTTTGTTACGGTTGAAGTCAACCATACGATAGCAGCGTTTGTTGCCGGCACCGCGGAAACGGGTGGTGATCCGTCCCTGGTTGTTACGGCCGCCGCTGGATTTTTTACCCTTCAGCAAACCCTTGAACGGCGCGACTTTGCTCAATTCAGTGTTATCGATCACTGACATATTGCGCCGTGAGGGAGTCGTCGGATTGTAACTTTTGATAGCCATTGTCGTAAACTCCCTTAGATAATCTCAATACTGCCTTCGGCAAGCGTGACGACAGCGCGTTTCCAATCGGCGCGGTGTCCCATTTTCATGGTACGGCCGGCGCGTTTGGCTTTGCCCTGGTAATTCATCACGTTGACTTTGGCGACTTTCACTTTGAAGATCTCTTCCACAGCGCGGGCGATCTCGATGCGACCGGCAGCGGGATGAACTCTGAAAGTGTACTTGTTATCCTGAATAAGCGCATTGCACTTTTCAGTGACGACCGGCGCGATGATGACATCATAAGCACTATTCATCTGTCTACCTCCTTACGCCATACGTCCGATGAAAGCATCGAGAGCATCCTTGCAGAAAACAAGTTTCTTAAAGCGGAGCAGCTCATACACATTGACAGTGGCGGCACGGCGGACAACCAGATTCGGAATGTTGCCGGTGGCGCAAATCGACGCTTCGTCAAACTCAGTCATACTCAACATGATGGTCTCATCCTGAATTTTCAGGTTTTTCAAGACGGCATAAGCATTGCGGGTCTTGTGATCCGGCAAAGCAAATTTGTCAAGAACCATCACATCACCTTCCTCGATACGCTCAGCCAGAGCGCGTTTCAGAGCCAGAGCGAGAACTTTCTTGTTCATCTTCTTGGCGAAACTGCGGGGCTGGGGTCCGAAAATCGTACCGCCGCCGACCCAGACGGGTGAACGGTTGGAACCGGCACGGGCACCACCACGGCCTTTCTGACGCCAGGGTTTGGCACCACCGCCGCGAACCAATCCGCGGGTTTTGGTACAGGCAGAACCGGAACGGGCTCCTGCCAGATAAGCGACCACGGCATCATGAACAGCCTGGGCACCTTTATTGTTCTCGATCACGCTGGAAAGAGCTTCCGGCA
>JAFVZN010000043.1 GCA_017508135.1 Lentisphaeria bacterium
GCGACACACACTCCAGTTCTGCCCATAGGCGGCGATATCGCACAGCCGGGCGGGTTTTGCAAGCGAGAAGCGAGGGGAGTGGACTTGCGTCCTCGACCCGAGCGGCGAGCGCAGCAAGGCGCGCTCCGGCAAAGCGAGATCGCCGCCCCTAAGGATGAATCCCGATGACCAATTCGCCCTTCCAGGAACGGGAAAGAGAGGCAAGTTCGGAGGCATTGCCGCGCAAAATTTCTTCATGGAGCTTGGTGGCTTCACGGATGACCGCAACTTGAGCATCGGGTTTGAGTTCAGCGAGTTCTTTGAGGGTGCGTTCGATGCGGAAGGGGGATTCAAAGAAAAAGGAGGTACGCTCATCGGAGACGAGGGATTCAAAGAATTTACTGCGTTTACCGGGCTTGACCGGAGCGAAGTTGCGGAAGGTGAAAGTGTCCACCGGCAGACCGGAGGCGGTCACGGCGAAAGTTACGGCTGAAACGCCGGGGATGACTATTGGTTCCAAGCCGCGTTCAAGAGCAGTGCGGACGAGCAGGAAACCGGGGTCGGCAACGGAGGGGGTACCGGCATCGGAGACGAGAGCGAGAGAGGAACCGTTTTCGACGTCATTGAGAAGCTGGTCGACTTTATCGTGTTCGTTGAAAGCGTGACAGCTGACCAGTTTTTTACCGTGGATATCGAAGTGGGAGAGAAGCTGGCGGGAGTGGCGGGTATCTTCCGCCGCAATGATGTCGACCTCTTTCAGTATACGCAGAGCGCGCAAAGTTATATCTTCCAAATTACCGATGGGCGTACTCACCACATAAAGCTGACCGGGCATAAAAACCTCCTTCTGATAAAAATTGTACATACAAGGTAATATACATGCGGAAATTGTTTTTGGCAACCTTGCAATCACTGCACTGTGGTGATAAATTATGGATATTATGATGAACATAGTAAAATATATAAGTTTTTGCGGAGCCGCATCGCGGCGTAAAGCAGAGGAGTTGGTCCGGAGCGGACACGTTGAAGTCGACGGCGTGAAAGTTTGCGACCCGGCATTTAAAGTGGAGTCCGGAATGAAAGTGACGCTGGACGGCGAAGTTTTGACCCCGCCGGAAAGGCGGCACTACATTCTGCTGCACAAACCCCGGGGATATGTGTGCAGTAACGCCGACAGCCACGCGGAAAAACTGGCAGTGGAGTTGATAGATATCCCCGGAGCGCGGATGGTATCTGCCGGAAGATTGGATAAAGAGAGCGAAGGCGCGATAATTTTTTCCGATGACGGAGAGTTTATCAACCACCTCGCGCATCCGAGATACGGAGTTTTGAAGCGGTACGAAGTGACCACCGCACAACCGGTCACGCCCAAGTGGCAGCAGCAGATGGTCACAGGTATCATGGATGATGGAGAGATGCTCAAAGTCATCTCGATAAGAGAGCTGGCTGAGTGCCGCTATGAGATCATCCTCAACGAAGGCAGGAAGCGGGAGATACGCCGGTTGACCGCCGCCGCCGGGGCTCCGACCAAACGGTTGATCCGGGTCGCCATCGGCAAGGTGGAACTTGGCATGCTGCCGTGCGGAGAATACAGAGAGTTGACCGCAGATGAGATAAATTCCCTGTTGACAAAGTGAATAAAGTGTGCTAAATTATGGCAGTTGCTTTATTGAACACGATCCCGGATGTCAGATATAGATGATAGATTTCAAGAACCTTTCCAAAAGTTTCGGCGGCGTTTACATACTGAAAGATGTCAACTGCCGCATAAATACCGGAGAACGGGTCGGAGTCGTCGGTCCCAACGGGGCGGGCAAAAGTACCTTGTTCTCCATGGTCATTGATGAGATGCTCCCGGATGCCGGAGAGATCATTATTCCCAAAGATTTCCGTCTCGGTATCATGCGGCAGTATATCGCCGACTGCGACCGGGAGCGGACGGTATTGGAATTCACCGGTGATGCCATTCCGGAGCTGAAAGAGTACATTTCTGAACTGGAAAAGCTGGAATCCCGTCTGGACAACGCGACAGATGACGAACTTGATTCCCTGCTCAAGCGGCACGGATTTCTGCAAACCACCATCGAACATCTGGGGGTTTACCATCTGGAACAGGAAGCGAAGGAGGCGTTGACCAGTCTGGGGTTCCCGGTGGAACGGCTCAATGACAAACTTTCATCATTTTCCGGCGGCTGGCAGATGCGTGCGGCACTGGCGCGGGTGTTGATCTCGCACCCGGACATACTGCTGCTGGACGAGCCGTCCAACTATCTGGATATCCCGGCAGTGGAGTGGCTGTGCCGCTATCTTGCCAACTTCAAAGGCACACTTCTGCTGATTTCGCACGACCGTTTTCTGCTGCGGAAACTCACGTCGGTAACGCTGGAGGTGAACAACACCAAAGTCACCCGTTATCCGGGGAATTATGACTTTTACCGCAACGAAAAAGAGCAGCGGAAAGTTTCCCTTGAAGCCGCCCGGCGCAATACCGAACATAAAAAAGAGCAGCTGGAACGGATGATCGACCGTTTCAAAGCCAAAAGCACCAAAGCCGCCGCCGCGAAAAGCGCACAGAAGAAACTCGACCGGCTGGAAGATATCGAACTGCCGGACGAATTGGATTACCGGGGCATCATCCGCTTTCCGGAACCGCCCGGATGCGGAGTGGAGGCGGCGCGTTTTGAACACCTCACCTTCGGTTATCCCGGCGGCGAAAAACTCTTCAACGACCTTTCCATGGAGATCGCAGCCGGTGACAAACTCGCCGTTATCGGTTACAACGGCATGGGAAAAACCACGCTGCTCAAACTTCTCTCCGGGGTGCTGACACCGCAGGAGGGACGGGTCGTCCTCGGACACCGGATCATTATCGGTTACCAGTCGCAGGAGTTTTCCGATCTGCTCAATGATGAACTTTCTGTCTACGATGCGGTACGGCAATGTCTGCCGGCGGCGGCAAGTCTGGCAAGTGTTGCCAATGTGCTGGGGTCGTTCGGATTTTCCGGAGATGCGATGAAAAAACCGTGCGGGGTGCTTTCCGGCGGTGAAAAAATCCGGTTGCAGATGGCGAGAATATTTATCAATCCGCCGAACTTGCTGATCCTGGACGAACCGACCACCCACTTGGATATCGCCGCACGGGAACTGCTTCAGGAGGCACTGAGACGGTATCAGGGCACTGTGGTGGTGGTCAGTCACGATATTGAATTTGTCCGCAACGTGGCAACGACGATCTGGGCGGTCTCTCCGGGAGGAGTGAAGAAATATTTCGGCAATTATGATTACTTTCTGGAAAAATCTGCCGAACTCAATGCCGACAGCGTGCAGCCGGTCTCCATCGCTCCGCTTTCCGGTGAAAGTGCCAAAGACCGCCGCCGCGCCCGGGCGCAGGCGCGCAGTGCCATCCAGGGCGAACTGCGGGCGGCAAAGAAGAAAGTTGAAGAACTTGAAGCACTGCTGGATAAGCAGTCTGAGCGCAAAAGCGTGCTGGTGGCGAAGCTCTCATCCGGCGAAAAAGTCGACTTCGGCAAGCTGAACAGCGAATTAGCCGCACTGGACAAAGAGATCGCCGCCACCGAAGAAGAGTGGGAAACCGTCTCCACCGGGTTGGAGGCATTGCGGTTGGAAAACGACCGGATAAACAGCGAAAACCGGTAAAATACAAGGAGGTATACTTTGAAAACCAAATTTCTCGCCGCCACAGCATTATCGCTGCTGCTCTGTTCGTGCATCTGTGTTGAAAGTAAAAAAGAGGAAAAGATCATGCAAGCAAAATCCAGTGAATTTTTCAAGTATCCCAACGGCACATCTGCCAAACTTTATCAGCTGCGCTGTGCCGACGGTTTCGGAGTTGATATCAGCGACCACGGAGCGACCATCATCGCGATTTACACCCCCGACCGCAACGGCAAACTGCGCAACGTGGCACTCTCCTGGGCGGATCCGGCGCGCTACATCAACCATCCGATCTATCTTGGCGCGCTGGTCGGCCGCCTCGCCAACCGGGTGAGCAACGCCCGCTTCGTGCTGGATGGGAAAGTTTACCAACTGCTGCCCAATGACCGCAAGACCAACTCCCTCCACGGCGGGTTCGGCATCTCCGGGCGGCTGTGGACGGTAAAAAAGCATACGGATAAAGAACTTATCCTCACTCTTAAAAGTCTGCACGGCGACGGCGGTTTCCCCGGCGAACTCGACATTGAAGCGCGTTACTCCATCAGCGATGACCACAAACTTTCTCTGGAAATAACCGCCGTTCCCGACCGGAAAACCGTGGCGGACTTCACCAGTCACGTTTATCTGAACCTCAACGGCGAAGGCAGCGGCGATTGCTCCGATCACTCGATTACGATGAAAGCCGCCCGCCGCACCGAAGTTGACCGCATGATGCTTATTCCCACCGGAGAAACTCCGGAGGTTGCCGGAACAGCATACGACCTGCAAAAACCCCGGAAATTTTTCTCCATCTACCAGATTTTCCCGGACGGGCTTGACGACAACTACATCCTGCAGGACAAGTGCGGCGTGTGGACCGAAGCGGCAGCAGTCGTGACCGCAGAGGAGTCCGGGATCCGGCTCACGCTGAGTACCGACCGCCCGGGAATACAGTTTTATATGGCGAACTGCCTGCGGAATAAACCCGGCAGAAGCGGAAACTATGTTAAATTCGGCGGATTCTGTCTGGAAACGCAGAATTGGCCCGATGCGGTGAACCGTCCGGAATTTCCCTCTCCGGTCATCACGCCGGAAAAACCCTACTCCAGTCGCACCGTCTGGGCGTTTGATACAATTTGAACTTCCGGAGAAAAAGCCTTTGCAGAAGATTATTTTTCTGTTATAGGGTTGAAAAATTGCATTTTTGAGTGTATTGTAATAAGAAAGAGTATTGTGTTTGTTTGCAAATAAAAAAATTTCAAAGGAGAAAATGAAAAAGTGACAAATGGTGATGATCTCAACCGTGCTGCTGAGAATTCACGTCTGCTGACCAAATTATCGGTTTTTGCCGGTATCGGTTCGCTGCTGCTGCTGGTGACAGTGCTGGCAGTCAGCGGAAGCAGAGGCAGTGAAACATTCAAACTGGCAGCGATCCCCTACGTTTTTGCGTTGATATTTTCCGCAGCCGCAGTAGTTTACGGCATTTTAAGAACTGCTGTCGCTCACGAAGATGAGGAAAAAAAGCTGTTGGAGAAACGAATGGAGAGCCGCGCGCTGAATGTGGAAGAAGATGTCCGCTTCACCGCCGGAAGAAGTTTCGCCAATTATAAACGGTTCGCCCCGTTTGCGCTGGCGGTGATCTCGGCATTGCTGATGGCATTCATGCTGTGGAAGTACCAGAGCGATTTCGCCGCCGCCATCAAGATCACTTCCAAAGTCAAAAACGCCGCCGTTCCCTCTCCCATCCACACCGCATTGCTGGCGGCAGTGATGATGATGGTAAGTGTTTTTGCCGGAGCATTTTTCGCCGGACAGTCCCGGGTGGCGGAGTTCCGCTGGCTCCGTCCGGCAGGAGCATGGCTCATCGCCGGATTCGTGGCGATGCTGCTGGTCAGTATATCATCGGTTTGCACTGCGAACAATATCACCGGTATCGACCGTATCTGTTCGCGGATATTGTTCTGGGTGTTCGCCGTTCTCGGAGCAGAGTTTGCAGTGAACTTCGTCATCGAGTTCTACCGGCCGCGGACGCTGGCGGAAGCCCGTCCGGTCTTTGAAAGCCAGCTGCTTGCCTTCTTCACCGAACCCGGCGGCGTTATGCGCAACATCGCATCCGCACTGGATTACCAGTTCGGCTTCAAGGTCTCCGGAACCTGGCTCTACGGATTCATTGAACGGGCATTTTTCCCGGTGTTGATCCTATGGGCAGTTCTCTTCTGGGGTTTCACCACCGTCCACGAGATCGGTCCCAATCAGGTCGGTATCCGTGAAACTTTCGGCAGGATCGAACAACAGCTGCTCTCCCCCGGCGTTTACTGGACACTGCCGTACCCCTTCGGTACGATCAAACGTTTCAGCTGTACCGAAATGAAGAGCATTTATATCGGTGAAAGCTCCAAGAAAGCGGAAGAACGCGCTTCCGCCCCCGTCGTCTTGTGGACCAATGAACACGGCGGTGCCGACGATCCCTTCGTTGTCGCCGTGGCAGCCGACGGCAGTTCACACGCGCAGGATGCCAACGGCGATGCCAGCATCTCCTTCGTCCGCATGGGTATCCCCATCGAATACCGGGTGCGATCGACATTTAAAGATGTTTACAACTACGCCTACGGCAATGAGTCGGCAGAAAAAATACTCCGCATGATCGGAGAACAGGCCGCCGCTGAATATATGGCAGGAGCCACCATGGAAGAGCTGCTGGCATACGGCCGCCGCAAAGCTGAAATCGACATTGCCAGACGCATCCAGCAGCTCGCCGATTTGAACAAACTCGGTATCGAGATCATCCGCGTCGGCATCATGGATGCCCACCCGCCGGTGGAAAAAGTCGCTCCGGCATATCAGGAGGTCATCGCCGCTCTGGAGGAAAAGGAAACAGAGATCCTCACCGCTAAAGCCTATGCCGCCACCGTTATCCCCGAAGCACAGGCTTCAGCACTTGAAATCGTGGAATCCGCGCGCAGTTACAGCAACCGGGTAAGCACCGTTGCCCAAGCTGAAAGCGAACGTTTCAAATCGCAGCTGGCGGCATACCGCATCCTCCCCGGAATGTTCAAACTCAACAGCAAACTTGAAGTTCTGGAGCAGGAAACTGCCGCCATTCGCAAATATATCGTCGGTTCCGGACTGGAAGATGAGATCTATGAGATGAACTTCGAGACCCGGGAACGTATCGATCTGGTCGATCTTGACTCCTCAGAGTTGAGCAACCAGCCCGCCAAGTGATGAAGTAAATAAAAAAACAATATAATTTCGGAGGTAATAAAAGTTATGGCAAAAGGAAATTTCTTCAAACACTGGCCGACGATGATGCTCGGTCTGATCGTAGCAGTCATCCTGCTGACGGCAGTATTTTCATTCCAGCTCAATCAAACTGAAGTTGCGATCATCACCACTTTCGGCAGACCATCAGTGGTCACGGAAGCCGGATTGCATTTCCGCTGGCCCTTCCCTTTCCAGAAGGTCTACCGTTTCGACAAGCGCATCCGCTGTTTTGAAGGCAGCACCGGCAAACTGGAGGAAACCGCCACCCGCGACGGTCACAACATCCTCGCCGGAATTTATGTGGACTACCGCATCAGCGATCCGGAACTCTTTTTCAAGCAGCTGCAGGATATCCCCAACGCGGAAGAGATGCTCAACAACCAGATGCGCAGTGAAAAGAACAGCGCGTTCGGTCTCTACAACTTCAATCAGATCGTCAACACTGACCCCAAAAAGTTGAAACTTGCGGAAATTCAGGAAGAGATCAAAAGCGGTCTTATCGCTCAAACTGAAAAATACGGCATCGAGATCGTCAGTGTCGGCATCAACACCCTCGGTGTTCCCAAGACCATCACCGAAAAAGTATTTGACCGCATGGTCGCAGAACGCAAGCAGTTCGCCGACCGCAGTATCGCCGAAGGTAAGAGCAAAGCGCGCGAGATCCGCATCTCCGCCGACCGTGACCGCACCATCGCCCTGGCTGAAGCCGAAGCCCGCGCCCAGCGCATCCGTGCCGAAGGTGATGCCAAAGCGGCGGAATCCTACAAGACTTTCAGCAGTGACCCGGAACTGGCGGAGTTCCTACGCAAGATCGAAGCCTTGCGGGTCATCCTCCGCGGCCGCACCACCATCGTCTTCGACACCAATGTGCCGCCCTTTGATCTGCTCAACGCGGCGAAGAATTACGGCAAAGGCGGTTTGCCGGTAGTTCCCCGGAACAAGTAACATATTGCGGAGCTGAAATATATGAGTGACAACAAAAGCGTAATCTCCGGTGAGTTCGACCGTACCGGCCGTTATGAGGCGGGGTTGAAGTCGCTTGCCGGCAGTCTGCGGGCAGCGTTCTTCGTGCTGCTGATCGGCATTATCGGTACGCTGATCTACTTCTTCAGCGGTGCCGGATATTTCTCCGTCGAACCCCAGCAGTCGGTCATCGTACTGCGTTTCGGCAAAGTGATCGCCACCCACGATTCCGGCGGTCACTGGTATCTGCCCTATCCGGTGAACCAGTTCATCCGCGTGCAGACCAGCCAACAGCTGCTCAATGTGGATTTTGTTCCGGCGACACTGGCGTCTGCCGATGAATCCGGGATCTCACTGGAACCGGGACGGGACAGCTTCCTGCTCACCGGTGATGCCAACATCGTTCACAGTTCCTGGACCATCGCCTACCGGGTGGATAATGCGGCAAAATATTATGAAACGCTCATGACTCCCGCCAATCCGGTGGAAAACGGCAAAGTTACTCCGGATGATGAGATCACCGACTTCGCCGGAATGAAAGGGACCCGCGGGCCGCAGACCTTCCTGCGGAACATGTTCCGCCGTGCCGTGATCGATGTCACTGCGGCATCGCAGGTCGGTGATATCCTCTACGCCGGACAGGGCGCATACAGCGAAGAGGTGCAGAAGCGTTTCACCGCGCTGGTGCATCAGGCGGATTGCGGTATCAGGATCGACAGTGTCGGCTTGAACCGGATCTACCCGCCGCGCAAAACCAAAGCCGCATTCGATGCGGTGACCGCTGCCGGAAACACCCGCAGTCAGCTTTACAACGAAGCTGAAGCGTACAAAGTTCAGATCGAAAACGACACCAAAGCCTCAGTGGCGGAGATCATCGCTCAGGCTGAGACCTACAAAAAACGTCTGGTCGCCCGCACGGATGCGCAGGAGTTCTACTTCAAAGAGATCCTTGCAAAATACCGGAAATACGGCAGCAGTGTCACCATGGCACTGTATACGGCAATGTTGTCGGAAGTTGCCGCCCAGCTGGACGGCGACAAGTTCCTTCTCGGTACACGCGGAGAAAAGAAGCAGGTTCGCTTCAAGCTGAATCCGGAACCGAAAAAATCTGAAAAAAACAACCCCGGCAAGGAGGCGAAGTAACGCATCATGGCTGAAATCGAGCATAAAAACTGCAACGGTCACTGCGAAACGCATGACCATCACCACCATCACGATCACGACGGCAAATGCAGCTGCGGTCACGACCATGACCACGACAGCAAGTGCGGCTGCGGTCATAATCACGACCATGATGAGATGGACAGCACCTGCATCTGCGGTCACGACCACAAAGCCGAAGGCGGTGTCGGTCACGACCGTTCCATGGGGAGACTCTTCTTTGCGCTGGTCGGCGGAATGCTGACCGCCAACAGTTTCCTGCTTCAACGTTTCCTGCCGGAACAGGCATTCGCCGCTGACATGTCGGCGGTGTGCGGTGCATTCATTCTGGCACTGCCGATCATCATTACTGCGATCAAAGACCTGCTTCGCGGCAAAGTTTACATGAACGAACTGGTCGCGCTGGCGATCCTGGCGGCGATGGTGAGTGCCGACTTCCAGACTGCCGGTATCATCGCCTTCTTCCTGCTGGTGACGATCATCATCGAAACCCGCACCGCAAGCGGCGCACAGCGTTCTATTGAAGAGCTTATCAAACTTACTCCGAATGTGGCGCACAAACTTGATGAAGAGGGCAAAGAGAGCGAAGTTCAGGTCACGACCCTCGCTATCGGCGACCGTATTTTAGTGCGCCCCGGAGAAAACTTCCCGGTCGATGCGCGTATCATCGTCGGTGAAAGTACAGTAAATCAGGCATCCATCACCGGTGAATCGGTTCCCGTGGAAAAGAGTGCCGGCGATGATGTCTTTGCCGGTACGCAGAACCTTACCGGTGCCGTGGAACTGGAAGTCACCAAAGTCGGCGGCGATACCACCCTCGGCAAGGTGAAAGAGATGATTTTGCAGGCGGAAGCCAGCCGTACCCCGGTGGTGCGGCTGATCGACCGCTATGCCGGATATTACACGCCGACGGTGCTGATGATCGCATGGATAACCTGGTGGTTCAGCAAGGATATGAATTCTGTTATCGCATTTCTGGTCATCTCCTGTCCGTGTGCCGTGGTGCTGGCAACGCCGACTGCGGTAGTGGCGGCGGTGGCGGCGGCGGCGCGTCTGGGTATCTTTATCAAGAACATCGCGCATCTGGAGCTTGCGAGCAAGATAACCAGTTTCGTCTTTGACAAAACCGGTACGCTGACCGACGGTCTGCTTTCCGTGGTCAAAATTCAGGGCGAAGAGGGTGTCAGCCGCGCTGAACTGCTCAAGATCGCCGCCTCTCTGGAGCGTTTCAGCAACCACCCGACTGCGATGGCGATCATGAAGCTCGCCGGAGAAGCGCAGTTGGAACTGGATGAAGTAAGCAACTTTGCCGAAACGCACGGACGCGGCGTTTCCGGCACCATCAACGGCACCTTGTGCCGGGTCGGACGCGGCAACTGGATGAGCGAACACGGTCTGCAGGTTCCGGCAAATGATCCGGAAAGTGCCAGCGGCATGAGTATAGTCTATGTCAGCTGCGGCGAAAAACTTCTGGGCTGGATCGGTTTCCGCGACAAGATCCGCAAAGAAGCTCCGGTCCTGCTCTCCGATCTGCGCCGTCTGGGCGTGCGCCATTGCGCCATGGTTACCGGTGACCGGGAGTCGGTCGCGGAAAATGTGGCGGCACAGCTGGGTATCGACGATTACAAGAGCGGATGTCTGCCCGAAACCAAAGTCGAATACGTCGAAGAGGTCAAACGTACCAGCCGGGTCGCCGTCGTCGGCGACGGTGTCAACGATGCTCCGGCACTGGCAGCGGGCGATCTCGGTATCGCTATGGGTGCCATCGGCAGTGACATCGCGGTGAACAGTGCTTCCGTTGCGCTGATGACCAACGATTTGCGCCGTATTGCGGTACTGCTCTTTCTGGCGAAAAAATCACAGGTGATAATCAATCAGAATTTGCTGTTCGGTATGTTGTTTGTTTTCGGAGGAATGATACTCTCCATCGTCGGTGTGATGACCCCGATCTGGGCAGCCGTACTCCATGCCGGCAGTACCATTGTTATCATCTTCAACAGCGCCCGTCTGGTGCGTACCGGAGAGGAGCTGACGCTGGAAGAAAACAGCGCAAGTATCTCCGGAGAAAGGCAGTGATCTATTATGGCACAAAACTATGAACCGGTAGTGCAGGCGGTCGGTTTGACCAAAATGTTCCGGGACTTCTGGAACCGTCCGAAAGCACGGGCGGTCAACGGCATCGACTTTGAAGTACGCCCCGGAGAAGTTGTCGGTCTGCTCGGTCCCAATGGTTCCGGTAAATCCACCACGGTCAAAATGCTTCTGGGTCTGCTCTACCCGACCGGAGGAAAACTTACCGTTTTCGGACGTTCCCCCCGGGCGGTGGAAACCAAAAAAGAGATCGGTTATCTGCCGGAAGAGTCATATCTTTACAAGTTTTTGACGGCGGAGGAGACGCTGGACTTTTTCGGTTCACTCTTCAACCTGTCCGCCGCCGACCGCAAACAGCGCATCGATCAACTGTTGGATATGGTTGGTCTCGCCCACGCCCGCAGACGGCGGGTCGGGGAGTTTTCCAAAGGTATGGCGCGCCGCATCGGATTGGCGCAGGCGATGATAAACGACCCGGCGTTTCTTATTCTCGATGAACCCACCAGCGGACTTGATCCGTTGGGCTGCCGTGAGGTCAAAGACCTTATTCTGGCACTGAAGAAACGCGGCAAAACCGTCCTTATCACCAGCCATCTCCTCAGTGACGTGGAAGATATTTGCGACCGCGTGATAATCCTGTACGGCGGTAAAGTCCGCGCCGAAGGTGCGCTGGATGAGCTGCTGGCGGTGAATAATGAGACCCGTATCATGACACCGCAACTGCCGAAAGCGGCGATGGATCAGCTGCTCGGTATTTTGCGCGACAATCTGGACGGTGACGAGTTCCGCATCGACCATCCACGCCGGACGCTGGAGGAGTTCTTTCTGGATGTCATCGCAACGGCGAAACGGGAAAGCGTGGAAACTTCCGGTGTGGTCAGCGGCGGAAAAATCGCCGATTATCTGGCTCCGGATGCGGATAAAAATCAAGTCCTGGAATCTCTGTTGGACAGTGCGGAAGTCAAAGCTCCCGCAGTGGAAGTTCCCCGGGAAACGAGTGAAGTCAAACCTGACGGTGCCGGAGACCGGTTGGCGGCGGTTCTCGATGATGAAGTTGCGGCGAAACCGGATGCGGTTGAAAGTGTTCCCGTTGACGAAACTGCGAAAGAAAACATCAAACAGGCGAACAGCAAACTTGATTCCCTGCTTGACAATCTTGACGGATCAGATAAAAAATGAGAGCATTTCTTGCAATCGTCGGACTGACGCTGAAAAACTCGATACGTTCCCACGTCTTTCAACTGCTGCTGTTGCTGCTGCTGCTCTCCGTGGGGATAATCCCGTTTTCCATCGGCGGCGGAACGGCACAGGATTTTATCCGGGTCTCACTGTTGTACAGTATATGCACCATAGTACTGATACTGGCACTGGCGAGCTTGTGGCTGGGGTGTTTCACCATGGCGCACGACATCGACAGTTACCAGCTGCACATGGTGGTGGCGAAACCGGTTTCCCGGATCGTCATCTGGCTGGGCAAATGGACCGGAGTCAATTTGATAAACTTCACCCTGCTCATCATCTCCCTTGCCGTGGTTTACGGCATCGTGATGTACCGGTACAAGGTCGATGACCGCTTTACGGCGGCGGAACGCAAAGCCATCGCATCGGAGGTTCTGCTGGGACGGCGGGTGTTCCTGCCGACAATGCCGGATTTCAACGAGCTTACCAAAAAGGCACTTGCGGCAAAGATCAAGGAAAACGGGGTCATCTCCCGTGAAGATCAGGAGAAACTTTACGGTGAACTTTACCAGCAGATCGGCGCAACTTATGCCGAATTGCCGCCGGGGAAAGCCAAGGGCTGGGTCTTTGAAAATCTGCCGGAGATCGGCGATGAACCGCTCTTTTTGCGTTACCGTCCCTATCTGGGAAAAGTTTCCAGCGAAGACCAGCGGCTGACCTATCTGCAATGGATCGTGATGCGTCCGGCAGGTGAAGCGGTGCTTCCCTCCGGAGAACGGGTCGCCGCCAGCGAATGGCCGCATCCGTTGAGCGAACGTCCGGAACAGGTGTTCTCCGGTGTGTTCAGTGAAAAGATCATTCCCGCCGAATGGAAGGTCATCACCCCCGACCGCAAAGTGCGTATCGCCGTCACCAACGATGACCGTTACGGAGAGAAGCACTATTATCAACCCTCCGACGGTCCGAAACTGCTGTTGCGGGTATGCGGTTTTGAAGGCAACTATCTCCGGATGGTGCTGGTGCTGATGATACAGCTGGCACTGTTGTCCGGATTGGCGTGTGCATTCGGAAGTTTCCTCACGATGCCGACGGCGATCTTCATGGTGGCGAGCTATCTGCTGCTGGGCAGTTTTTCCGCACTGCTGACGGATAAATCGTTCTTTGTGGAGTCGACATGGGATCACATCGGACAGGGACTTGCCAGATTGCTGCTGCTGATCGTGATACCGCTGCAGGCATTTGATGTTACCGAATTGTTGTCGACCGGTGAGCTGATCGAATTCAGCTTGATCGGACGGTTGTTTCTTGAATATTTCGTTCTCCGCGGAATACCGCTGTTCCTGTTCGGGATGTGGATGTACCGGAGACGTGAACTGGGATTGGCGGTGAGAAAATGAACCGTTTCAAAAAACTTGTCATATACACCATTTTACTGGTGATAACCGCAGGTGCCATGTTTGCCATCCGCAAAGTCGAAACCCGCATGGACAACATCGTCGATAAAGAACGGCTCCGCTTCTCCGGTGACGTGCGCAACGCGCCGCCGCTGGTGGCGTTCACCTCCGTGGCACTGGGCAGTTTCCGTGGCATCATCGCCGATTTGCTCTGGCTGCGTTCCGAAAACCTCAAGCAGGAAAAGAGCTATTTTGAAATGGTGCAGCTGGCGCGGTGGATCACCGATCTGCAGCCCAATTATTCCGGCGGAACAGCATATCTGGCATGGAACCTTGCCTACAATATTTCCGTCACCTGTTCCGAACATGAAGACCGCTGGCGCTGGGTGAACGAAGGTATCGCGTTGATCCGGGACAAAGCACTGGTCTACAATCCGGAAGATCCGGTACTGTACAAAGAGCTGGCGTGGATATTCCAGCACAAGCTGGGCAACGTTCTCGACGATGCGAATCTGCTTTACAAGAACCGTCTCGCCATGCAGATAACCAACATCCTCGGTACCGGCACTCCCGATTGGGAAGTGTTGGCTGCCGCGCCGAAGAGCCGCGATGAGTTTATGAAACTTTATCCGGAAGATCACAAGCTGTGGCAGTTGGCGGCAAAAGAGGGATATCCGGATTTCAAAGCACTCTTTCTGGCGTTCAAGAATCAGATCCCGGCTCAGCTTCCGGTATCCCTGGCTTCCGGTTTGGGCGAAGAGGAGTTCAAAAAGATCGACAACTTCTTCCGGGCGGAACTGCTGCGGGAACGGTTGAAACTTGAGCCGTCAAAAATCCTTGCCATCGACAAAAAATATGGCAAAATGGATTGGCGCGTTCCCGAATCCCAGGCAATATACTGGGCAACCGAAGGTATTGAACGCACCCCGGGAAAAGAAGATCTGCGCTGTGCGCGTCTGATAACCCAGTCTCTGCAGGCGGCGTTCCGCGGCGGACGTCTGCTCTCGCTTGACGACAAGAATCTTGCCTACGCTCAGGTCGTGCCGAATTTGAATCTGGCGGATGCCGCGTATCAAACTTATCTCGATACGCAGATAAAATACGATCAGGGCAGCGGTGCGGCATCAAGTTTCCGCAGTGCGCGTATCAACTTCCTCAAGGATGCCATCCCGTTGATCTACACCCACGGCAATCTGACCAAAGCCGAAGAGTTCTTCCAGAAACTCATCAAAGAGGATGGTCCGCAGAAACAGCGGACGCTGGATGAGTTCGTTATGGCAGAGTTCGCCGAAGATGTCCGCGATGCCGATGTGAAGAAGGTGAGCGCGATCATCAGTGAACTGGTATTCCGCAGTATAATCAGCCTCATCTACAACGATCATGATGCCGCCGTCGCCAATGAACGTCTGGCGCGCTTCATCCATCGTAAGTACAGTAAGGAAAATCACGACGTCAAACGGAACACGCTTCCGCCCTACGCCAGTATGAAAGCCGGTGTGGTGAAGGATTGCGAACGCCGTCTGCCGCCGATGATGGTCGCCATCCTCAAGGCCGTGATCGCCGCAGAACAGGCGCAGGCGGCTGAGGAGCAGAAATATAACAATCCGGCTTCGTCAGAAGGTAGCAAAGCCGGAGAGAAAGGAAGGAAATAAATTGGACGACTACCTCATATTCGGTATCAGCCTGGGAACAGCGCTGGTATGTTCGCACATTTGCTCACTGATGGAAGCCGCGCTGTTGAGTCTGACGCCGAGTCAGCTCGGTGAGTTGCGCCGCAGATCACCGGTTATCGGCAAAGTAGTTCAAAAACTGAAATCTGATATTGACAACCCGCTGGCGGTTATTCTGATAATCAATACTGCCGCCCATACTATAGGTGCGGCGGTGGCGGGTGCCAGTTTTGACCATATTACCAACGGGCGGTATATGTCGCTGTTCTCATTGGCGTTTACGCTGATAATGGTTCAATATACAGAGATATTGCCCAAAACTCTGGGGGTCAGGTTCAATATAAATATTATGCGCGTGGCGGCGCGGCCGCTGCAGGTGTTCAATGTCATTTTACTGCCGTTTATCAAATTTTCGCGGCTGCTGAACCGGGTCTTTGAAAGCAGACATCCGGAACGCCCCAGCACGGCGGATGAAATATCGGCACTGGCGGCACTGGCGCGCAGTTCGCAGATAATTTCCAGCCGGCAGGAACGGATCATCAAGATGGTTCCCCATCTTTCCGAACGTACTGCGGCACAGGTGATGATCGACGTGGATAATATGTCCTTCCTCTACGAAAATATGACGGTTTCACAGGCGATCAACGTTTCCGCCCGCGACTTCCACACCCGTTATCCGGTGCGCGATGCGGATGATCCCAACCGTATACTGGGATATATCAACATCAAGGAACTGGTAAGTGCGGAGCGTTCCGACAAAGGGGATGCCAAATTGACCGACATCATCCGCCCTATCGGCTTTGCCGAACCGGATGATTCGGCAGCAGAACTTCTGGAAAAATTCGCCGCCCAGCACTGCCACATGACCATCGTGCGCGAAAGCGATACCGGAAAGGTGCGCGGCTTGGTCACCATGGAGGATATCGTGGAAGAGCTTCTGGGCGATCTGGACGATGAATTCGATCCGTTGCCCCGGACATTTTATTCTCCGCGGGAGAGCTTCTGGATCGTGGGCGGCGGTATTTCGCTCACCCAGCTGGCGCGGGATACCGGATTGGATCTGCCGCGCCGGGTGGAACCGGTTTCCGCCTGGTTTGAGCGCATTTTGAAACGCCACCCCCGGGTCGGCGACAAACTCGTGTTCCGCAACGCGGAGTTCTATGTCCGTAAAATACGCCGCTATCAGGTTTGGGAATTCAACTTGAAACGGCACAATGAAGATGATGATAACCCCGCTTCAATCCAAGTCGAAAGCAATGCAAAATGAACAAATACATCACCATATCCGCATTGGCACTGCTGATGCTCACCGGCTGTGTCCGCAGTGACTATGTCGGACAGAAGTTTGCTGCCACTCCGCTGCATCAGGAGGTGAAATTCTTCAAGTCACGCGCGGATATGCCGCAGGATGAGTACACCATCATCGGACGGTTCACCGTTACAGCTCCGGAGAAAAGTGATCTTTACACCTTTCAGAAAGAGTTGACCGAAAAGGGGCGTGCCTGCGGCGGCGATGCCGTGTGTCTGGTCAGCATTGAAACCGTCCGTACCGGAGCATACAGCCGGAAGCACGAGGAGTTCGGCGCACCGGCCCCCGGAAGTGAAACCGCGCCGAATGTCGATGCCGCCCAGTTGGGGCCGCGTCAGGCATTGACCGGAGAACGGGCATTTTCCGTGCGCCGCCGTGCCCGTGCGCTGCTGTTGAAAAAGCGGGACAGTGTGAAAAAATTATTGGAGTGATCGTAATGAAGTCGTACTTTCGCAAAGAAATAGATGCCATCGCCGGATATACTGCCGGCGAACAGCCGAAAATAGCCAATCTGATAAAACTCAATACCAACGAAAACCCCTATCCGCCCTCACCGGCTGTGGCAGCGGCTCTGCGGGAGTTTGACATCGCCCGTCTGCGCCGTTATCCCGATCCGTTTGCCGATGAGTTGCGGGATATCTTTGCCGCCGATTGCAATGTCAAACGGGATAATGTCATCGTTGGAAACGGTTCCGACGATCTGCTTACCATGTGTTTCCGCGGTTTCACCTCTCCGGAGCATCCGGTTGCCGTTTTTGAACCGAGCTACTCGCTTTATCCGGTGCTGGCGGCGATGCAGGGTGCGCCGGTGATAAAGGTCGCGCTGGAAGGAGATGATTTCGCCTATCCCCGCGATATCAGTGCCCAAACCGCAAGTGCAAATCTGCTGGTCATCACCCGTCCCAACGCGCCGACGGGAAATGTCTGCCCCAAAAGTCTGGTACGCGAATACTGCGAAAACTTTGACGGCATGGTGCTTATTGACGAAGCCTACGGCGACTTTGCGGAAGATAACTGCATGGATCTGGCAGCAGAGTATGAGAATGTAATCGTGATGCGTACCTTCTCCAAGAGCTGTTCCATGGCAGGAGTGCGTCTGGGCTATGCGGTCAGCAGCACAACTGTTATTGCCGGGTTGATGAAGCTCAAAGATTCCTACAACTCCGATATGCTCTCTCAGATCGTGGCAAAAGCCAATTATCTGGATAAAGCATACCGTAATGAGTGTATCGCCGCCATCCGGCGCGACCGTGATCTTATGCGCGATGGATTGTTGGAACTGGGTTTTGCAGTTCCGGCATCTCAGGCGAACTTCCTCTTTGCCGCGCCGCCGGACGGCGACGGTGAAGCCGCGTTCCGCTACCTCCGGGAAAATGCGGTGCTGGTACGCTACTTCAAAGGTGATGTCACCGGAAGATATATCCGTATAACCATCGGTACGCCGGAAGAAAATCTCCGGGTGATGGAGCTGCTCAAAGCAAGATACGCATGAACTTTTCCCGCCAATACACTCTTGCAGTCATCGCGGCAGTGCTGCTGCCGTGGTGCTGTTGCGGCAGTGATGGTTTGCAGATCGGCGATGCCACCGGCGGAGCCGGATTATCCGTTCTGCGGAGTGCATTATTTGAACTCAGCCGGAAAGCCGCAACGCCGTCCGGGGAATTTTCGATGCGCCGGATGACTCCGGAAAACGCACTGAAAGCGTTAGCCGCAGGCGATGTCGATATCATCATCATCGAAAAGCGTGACATTCCGAAAACATTTTCCGGGCGCAGGGTGGATTTTGCCGCCGAAGCACTGGTGTTATACACCGGCACCGGCAATCCCCTCGAATCGCTGACCGTCGCACAATTGAAAGAGATTTGGCAGACCTCCCGCCCGGAGTGGCGGAAATATAACGGCGAATTCAACGAAATACACCGTCTGGGCTTGACGATGAACGGCGGCGGTTTTACCGAAGCGCGCTTTCTGGGCGGAACTCTCAAACGCGAAGGCATCTACCGCAGCGGAGCCATCCGGCGGGCGTGGCTGTTCTGTACACCTGCGGCACTGCTGTGCGGTCCGGCGGTGACGGAACGGCCGGGAAATGTGAAGATCATCAAAGTCAACGGCGTGTTTCCGGCGAAAGAGAACATACTTTCCGGAAAATATCCGTTTAATCTGCGTTACGAACTGCTTTTCCTTCCGGAAAGCCGCCGGACGGTACAGCCGTTTTTGCAGCTGTTGGCGACACCGGAGTATACCGCACAGATCCGGGAGTCCGGATTGATATTGAACTTTACCGCAGGGGGCACCAATGAAAAAAAGCCGTAAAAAAAGATTGCGCCGCATTGCCGAAAGAATGATCGACCGCCGCCGTCGCCGCCGGACACACGGCGAAGTTGCCGGTTTATTGCGGATGACCGTTTCCGGGTTCGGTTTTGTCACTCCGGAAGCGGAGACGGTTCCGGAGTTGGACGGTGATATTTTTACCCCGGCAAAATATACCATGAACGCGATGGACGGTGATACGGTACGGGTACAACTGCTGCCGCCGCGCCGCAGTTATCGCGGTGAAGAAGAGCGCGGTCCTTCGGGAAAGATCGTGGAAATAATCCAGCGCAACCGCGAAGAGATCGTCGGTGAACTTCTCGCCGGTTCCGTATTCCGTCCGCTCGACCCGCGTTTGCCGGACAACATCATCATCTCCGGCGCGCGCCGGGGCGCAAAGCGCGGCGACTGGGTGCGGGTGAAGCTGGATGAAAGAGAGAACGGCGCACTTTCCGGACACATTCTTGACTTCATCGGACGGGCGGGAGTGATCTCTTCCGATCTGGATGCGGTGATGGCAGAGTATGATCTGCCGCCGCAGTATACGGAAAAAGAGGAGAACGAAGCTCTGAAAATTTCTCCCCGGGAGATCGACCGCCTCGATTGCACCAAACTTTTCACATTGACCATCGACCCCGTTGATGCCAAAGATTTTGACGATGCGTTGTCTGTTGAGAGTGCGGAACAGGAACATTGCGTGGTGCTGGGTGTGCATATTGCCGATGTGGCGGCGTATGTCGCACCTAAAAGCAAGGTCGATGAATGGGCGCAGGAACGGGCGTTCAGCTGTTATCTTCCCGGCAGGACACTGCCGATGCTGCCCAAAGCACTCACGGCAAAAATAAGTTTGCAGCAGGGGGAAAAAGCTCTGGCACACTCCGTGTTTCTGACCGTGGACACCCGGAGCGGTGAAGTACTCTCTTCCTGCCGCAAACACACGATAATAGAAGTCGACCGCCGTTTGGATTATGACGAAGTGCAGCGTTTCATCGACAGCGGCCAAAAAGCTGCCGACTGGAGTGCCAAAGTTGCCGCAAAAGTCAAAGCCCTTGTCGAATTGACCCGCACCATGCGTAAATACCGTGACCGGGAGGAAAAGTTCATCGATCTGCCGCTGCCGGAAGTCAGAGTTATCTGCAATGAAGAGAAAAACTGCATAGAGAGTTTGAGCGTAAAATATTCCCGGGAATCCGAACAGATGGTGGAAGAGGCCATGCTTGCCGCCAATCAAGCCGTGGGCAGAGAACTTATCCGCCGGAACATCGCCGGAATATTCCGTACCCATGCCATCCCGGAAGAGGAAAAGAGCATGGAGTTCGCCGAAATGATGCGGGAAAATTTCAACCTCCCCTCCGGCGATATCTCCCAGCGTCAGGTGTGCCGCGATTTTATTGCCGCACTGCCGGATGACGGCAGAAAGAGTGTCATCCTCAATCTGCTGCTGCGGGCGATGCCGCGCGCCGTATACCAGATCCATCCGGAAATACACTTTGCTCTGGGGAAAAGTGCATACTGCCACTTCACCAGTCCGATCCGCCGTTATACCGACCTCATCGTCCACCAGCAGTTGTGGAACAGCGATTGCGGTATCCGCACCCGCAGCGGCAGGACCATCGAAAAAGCGGCCTTATGGTGTACCGAACAGGAGGAGGTCAACGACAACGCCTATTTCGCCGCCTCCGACCGGATGAAACTGCGTTATCTGGAAGAGGAGTTTTCCCGCGATGCCGGACGGATATATGAAGGTATCATCGTCAAAGTGGTCAATGCCGGATTTCAGGTGGATGTGGCGGAACTGGGGCTTTACGGCTTTGTCAGAAAGGAGCGTATGCGGGGCAACTACCAACGCCGCCGGTACAGTTTGCAGGAGGATGAATCGAGAAGCACCTGCAAAGTCGGAAATTACATATACTTGCGGCTGGATAATATCGACTTCGCCCGGGGGACGGCAAATTTCGTTCCGGCAGGCAGATAAAAAATTGTTGCAAAAAAGTGCATACTTTGAAGAAAAAAATACATACCACTATTCGCACATCGGTGTTATATTATAGCAAGATGCCCTGAAGTATGTATTTTTCACATTTAAGCAAGGAGAACGTATATGAGTAAAGAGTTGAGAATCGGTGTCATTGGTGCCGCAGGACGCGGAAGCATCGCCCATTATGCCCATACTCCCGCTACCGGCTCCCGGTTGGTCGCGGCGGCTGATCCCTATCCGGAAGGTCAGCGGCGGTTCAAAGAAAAATTTTCTGATAAATTCCCCGGGGAAGAGATCCCGCCGCTGTATGAAGATTACCGCGAGATGATCGAAAAAGAGAATCTCGACGGCGTTATTATCGCCTCCCCCGATTTTCTCCATGAAGAACAGGCTGTATTTGCGCTGGAACACAAACTTGCAGTTTATCTGGAAAAACCGATGGCTCTGACCATCGCCGGATGCGACCGCATCCTCGAAACCGCATACCGCAACCGCGCCAAACTGGTCGTCGGTCACAATATGCGTTATATGCGCTTCACCCGCAAGATGAAAGAGATCATCGATTCCGGTGTCATCGGCGAAGTGAAGTCCATCTGGTGCCGCCACTTCATCAGCTACGGCGGCGATGCCTACTTCCGCGACTGGCACGCCGACAGCAGCAAGAGCAACTCCATGCTGCTCCAGAAGGGTGCGCATGACATCGATATCATCCACTGGCTCGCCGGCGGCGTCACCTCCCGCGTTTCCGGTATCGGCAACCTCTCCGTTTACGATAAACTTCCCCGCCGTCCGATGACGGAAAAACGGCTCAAAGAGGGTAACGGTCTTGCCGATATCTGGAGTGCCGACAACTGGCCCGCCGAACAGCAGAAAGATTTCTATCCGATCATCGACATCAACGATTTGAACATGATCAATATGACCTTGAACAACGGCGTGCTGTGCTGTTATCTCCAGTGCCATTACACCCCTGACCAGTGCCGCAACTACACCGTCATCGGCACCAAAGGCCGTATCGAAAACTACGGTCACGAAACCATTCAGGTGTGGACCACCCGTCAGGATGCCCCGTGGCGGCTGGAAGGTGACATCACCTACCGCACTCCTGCGCCCAAGACCAATCACGGCGGAGCCGACCCGCTGATCGTGGGCAGTTTCATCGATGCGTTGAGAGGTAAATATGATGTCTGGTCGACCGCGCAGATGGCGCGCCACAGCGTTGCCTGCGGCTGTCAGGGTGCGGATTCGATCCGGCAGAACGGTATTCCGCTGGATGTGCCGCCGCTGCCGGACTATCTGGAAAACTGGGACTTCACCAAAGCTGAGGAGAAAAAATAATCATGCGTGTACTTATTACCGGCGGAGCCGGATTTATCGGCAGCCATCTGGTTGAACATTTTCAGGGCAAAGCAGACGTCCGGGTCCTGGACAATCTGCGCAGCGGATACAAAAAGAATATCGAAAAATTCGATGTCGATTTCCAGCTCGGCGATATCTGTGACCGTGCCGCCGTGGACAAGGCGATGAAAGATGTCGATTACGTCTTTCACCTGGCGGCGATGATCAGCGTTCCGGAGTCGATGAGCAAAATCGCGGAATGTATTCAGATAAACGATCTCGGTATGCTCAACGTGCTGGAATCCGCCGCCGCCAACGGCGTGAAGAAGCTCTGCTTCTCCACCTCTGCCGCCATCTACGGTGACAATCCGGTGGTTCCCAAAGTCGAAACCATGTTCCCCGAACCCAAGAGTCCTTACGCCATAACCAAACTTGACGGCGAATACTATTGCAAAATGTTCACGCAGGAAGGCAAGCTCCAGACCGCGTGTCTGCGTTACTTCAACGTCTTCGGTCCGCGTCAGGACCCGAAGAGTGCCTACGCCGCCGCGGTTCCGATCTTCATTGAAAAGGCGTTGAACAACGAAGACCTCACCATCTTCGGTGACGGCGAGCAGACCCGCGACTTTGTCTTTGTCAAAGACGTGGTCGCCGCCAATGCGTTCTTCGCGCAGAGCGAGTTCACCGGTGTCCACAACATCGCTTACGGCGGAAAGATCACCATCAACGATCTGGCAGGCGAGATCATCCGTCTCACCAACTCCAAGTCGAAGATCGTTCATCTGCCCGAACGTGCCGGAGATGTCAAACACTCCATGGCGGCGGTGGACAAACTCAAAGCCACCGGCTTTGTGCCCTCGCACACCTTTGCCGAAGCTCTGGCATACACCATCGAAGCCTGGAAAGCGAACCGCTGACCGCGCGGTTTGTACTTGAAACCTGACGGAAAACCTCTTTTCATACGGGGAAAGAGGTTTTTCCTCCACCAGCAGGAAAATCAATATGAAATTTTTGATCTATCTCTTTCCGGCGATGATAAATTTTGTCGTTTCCGGAGTTTTTTTCTATGCCACCCAGCGTTTTGTTGATTCCGGTGCATCCCGATTGCTCTCGGCATTGGTGGTTCCGATGTGGGCTGCCACCTACTGCATCACCAATGTCGTTATCGGCAAACTGGTTACTTCAAAAAATGCCGCAAGACTCATCGTTTACGGCGGAATGATAATTGCCGCGTCATCTCTGGGATTCATTTTCCTCGATCAACTGTTTTTGCTGCTGTTCTGGACAGGATTGCTCGGTATCGGCTTCGGATTTTACTGCAGTTCATTTCAGGTCTGGTGCCGCGAACTGGAACAAAACAGTGAATCCGGGATCGCCATGGCAACCGGTAAATATACCTGCGCCTGGAGCCTCGGTTTTGCCGCAGGAGCAGTCACTTTCGGTTTGCTGAATGCAACGGTCGCCTTTTCAATGTGCTTTATCGTCGGCACCCTTGTCGCCGGCGGTGTCGCACTGATCGACTGCCGGTTGAAGAAAAATCCGGTCTGTACTGCCGTCAGCGCAGACGGTGTTCCCGGTGCCGCCGATCTCATTGTCAGTAAATTCCCCGATTACGCCTGGGTCGGTTGGATCGTCGGCGGTATTATCAGTTTTTCGGTCAATCAGCTGCGCAGTATGCTCCAGCCTCACGGTGCCGCCATCGGAGTCGACAATCCGAAAGAAACGATGGCACTGGCATTGATGACGGTCAGCCTGCTTCAGGGACTCAGCGCGCTGGCATTGGTCAAAAGCCGGATTTGGATGTATAAACTTCTTCCGGCAGGGGTGATCGCCATGACCGGTATTGCTGCCATGCTCTCATTCTGTTTTGTCCGGACGCTTCCGGGATTTCTGCTGGCGGCATTCTTCTACGGAATATATTCCGGCTGCGGGTACTTCATCTTTGTTTTTTATGCGCTGGCGAACCGGGAAAAAGCCGGACGTAATGCCGCGATCAACGAAATTTCAGTTTCCATTGCCAGCATCACCGGCCCCATGCTCGGCGGGTTGCTGGCAGAAAGATCCGGTATTTCCTGGACTCCTTTCGCCATGGCAGCCGGAGCCCTCGCTCTTGCAACAATTTTTCACATGACAGTATTTGCCGCTGATAAACGGCGTAAATCTGCGCTTATGGAGGTAAAGTGATGACTGAAATCAAAATCGTCATGCAGGAGAACTGTGGAGACCTTATGCCGGCAAAAGCACACGCCGACGATGCCGCGTTCGATCTGCGCAGTCGCGTGGATATGGTACTCCCGGTGCGGAAAAGCGTGGTAGTTCCGGCGGGATTTTCCATTGAACTTCCCGAAAATTACGAAGCGCAGATCCGCCCCCGCAGCGGACTGGCACTCAAACACGATCTGATGCTGACCAACTCCCCCGGTACGATCGATGCCGGATACCGCGGCGAAGTCGGAGTTATCATGTATAACGGCGGAACAACGGAGTTTCCCATCCGGCGCGGCGACCGTATCGCCCAGATGGTGATCTGCCGTCTGCCGGAAGTGAAGTTGGTCGCTTCAGAGGAACTAAGCACTACCGACCGGGGCAGCGGCGGATTCGGCAGTACCGGAAAGAGTTGAAAATGCAAGATAAACTGCCGGAAAAGTGGCGGAAGTTTCTCGCCGGAACCGAAGCGGAAAAGTATCTGAAAACGCCCTTGTCCATGCTGGAACAGCGGCGCGGAGAGTGTACCGTTTTCCCGCCGGAAGGGATGGTTTTCCGCGCCTTTGAACTGACCCCGCCGGAGGAGCTTCAGGCGGTCATCATCGGTCAGGATCCGTATCACGATGACGGACAGGCGCACGGGTTGGCATTTTCCGTGCCGGACGGGGTGGCGCATCCGCCGTCATTGCGGAACATATTCAAAGAGTACGCCGCCGACCTCAACCGGGAGATACCGGTTTCCGGTTCACTGGAAAAGTGGGCAAAATCCGGAATCCTGCTGTTGAACAGTGTCCTCTCTGTGGATGCCCATGCCCCCGGCAGTCACCGGAGTTTCGGCTGGGAAAAGTTCACCGATGCCGTCATCGCCGCCATAAGCGGCAAAAGTTCCGGAAAAGTGTTCATCCTCTGGGGCAGTTACGCCATACGCAAAGCGGCGATCATCGACGGGGAACGGCATACCGTCATTACCGGAGTACATCCGTCACCGTTATCAGCGTACCGGGGTTTTTTCAATTCCAAACCGTTCAGCCGGGCAAAGTTGGAGTGGCCGGAACTGTAAAACGCCCCCGGGATCACTTTCCGAACGATCTCTGCACGGCGATATATATGAACAGCATTGCCGGGGTGTAATTTTCCCCGTTGCCAAGCGGCGCACCGGTAAATGGATGCAGTTCCTGAGCAAAAGGGTTGTCATAGTCCAGATATGCCCGTAAAACCCGGCGCATGACCTCTTCAAGTTCTGCGCCGCGACCATACTTATCCATCCATAAAAGGGCACGCAGCAAGGTGAGCATCTGGGTGTTTCCACCCCAGCAGTTCGGCTTGATCCCGCCGCAGAATGACGGGTCGGAAACCGACACCGACGGGAAAGGATACGGCGTAAAAAATTCGTTTTCATCCTCAAAGTAACGCGCGTATATCCGGTCAAAAAGCTCCGGCGTGACCACACCGTTCAAAAAGAGCCGGGTGATGTGTTCCGTGCGGTATTTCCGAAGCCCGGAGGGGGAACGGTCATAAAAAAATTCATCTTCCGCATCGTAAAGATATTTGAACATCGCCTCTTTGATCCGTTCCGCTGTCGCCCGGTGCCGCTGAGCCGCCCTCTTTTTACCCAGCATCTCCGCCAGCTCCGCAAGCGCAACGACTCCCCCGTAACGGGTCGCACTCAAATCCGCCGCGATCAGCGGCATACAAGGAAGATCAGGCATATTCCCGGCAAAAGCACCCTCCGTCTGATTGGCGATCCCGCCATCTTTCACCCGGGGCGAATTATCGTGTCCGGTATCGAAAGAACAATACATCTCCACCAGATCAAGACCGTTGCGGTCGCGGTTCAGAGCCAGCCATTGATCGTAACGGCATCCGGCATCATATATCGCGGCGAAATCAGCTTCCGGACGGCGAACCTTTTTCGCCACCTCAAGCGCACAGCGGGCAAAGGGCCACACCGTTTGCAGCTGGGAAAAAAATATGCGGAACGGACGGAAACGGACGCAGTAAGGTATCAGACCGCATTGCAGCTGATAATCCATAAACAGCTTCTGCGTTTCCCACGCCTCATCAGGATAAAAATCGGCGGCAAAAAAGCAGTCCTGATTGTGTTCGAGCCAACATCCGGTATAGTCGGCTCCGGCGAGAAGCACTTGTGTGGAACGCTCCTCCGGAGTAAGGAGATTCTGTTTCAGCATCCCGGGTATCCGGGCGGCAAGCTCCTGTAATTTGACGATATCCGATCCAGAAAAAGAAACCATTACCATTCACTCCTCTCAAAATCCGCTCCGGCAGGTAATGTAGCATCACTTGCCGGAAAATTCAACTGTATACATCCTCCGCGTACAACTTTTTTCAACGTAATTCCACAAAATTCTACAGCTGTCCCATAGAAATCAAACCTTTGGCGGCGCATTGCGGGCAATCCTGGCGGCAAGTCTGCGGACTCCGGCAAAGTCGAGTGCGTGAAAAAATTATGGGATATCTGTGACAAAATCCGGGGAATTTCAAAATTTTTCACTCAAATGACTTGAAAAAACAGTTAACATGCTGTAAATTAAGTAATTTAAACAGTAACATTTCCAGAGGAAAGAGAATGGCCGCTTTTGAAGAACGCTTGAATATGCTCGCAGGTGCGGATGCAGTAAAGACCGCCAAGCAACTGCTGAAGGGCAAACGCCTTTACGGTGCATGGTATGAACGCACCGGACGGCTTTGTGCCATGTTCCGCGATCTCGACAATCAGCACGCGGAGTGTTCCATCGACTTGCTGAAGGTCGAAGATTGCCGCTGCACCCGCTGCGGCCGCGGACAACTTTGCGCTCACGGAGCGGCACTGGTGATGTATGCCGGACGGTTCCGGGTGTTCGATGCTCCGGCAGAGAGCGACCCCAACTACTACGGCGGATTGAAAAAACAGGACTTGACCCAATTAGCAGGACGCGGAATGAATTGTACAGCAAAACTCTTTATCAATGTGGCATCAGCCGCCCCCCACGCCCCGAGCAAGTGGGAGAATATGATACTTCAAGTACGGTTGAAAACTGCCACCCGGGAATATACCGGAAATCAGAGCAACCTCCGGCAGCTCTACTTCGACAAATCTTTGAGCGTGGTATTGAAATTTGATGACTTTTCCCTTCATGAACAGCAGCTTATCCGTTTTCTTGCCCTCAACGGCGAAGCGGATAACTCCAATATCACACTGAACGCGGAACAGACGGCAGAATTCTTCCATGCGCTGCCCGGATTCCCCCGTTTCCTCCGGGATGGACGCCACATCACCGTGCATCCGGATCGCGCGGAACCGGTGCTGATCGAATCGCAGGGCAAAGTTCTGCCGGGATTGCAGATAAACGGCGCGGTACTGCCCTTCTCCGGAGCGCGGGTAATCGCCGGAAAAGCCGGATGCTGGATCGGCAGAGATGATGAATACTTCTTCGTCGGCGGCTGTTGTGAAACCGGTTTTCTGCGTAACTTCTTCCGTGCCGTACCGCAACTGGATAAAGGATTCGACAACTTCCCGCTCCCCCGGGTGCGCGGCACCGACTTTGAACCTACGCTCCGTACCGGTTCGCCGTTCCTTGACGGAGTGTGGAACCCGGATGAAGATGCAGTATTCCAGCTCAATGTCAACTACCTTTACGGCGTGCAGCGCAACTGTGCGCTTTACGCGCCGGGAAGCGGTGCGCTCTGCACAGACGGCGGCCGTTTCTGGAAACGCGACCGCGACTTTGAACGCCGGTTTGAAAATGAACTGGCTCTGTTCGGAGTCGACCTTTCCGACGACGGAGCCACCGCCAGGTTTGCCGATCTGGAATCCGCCGCACTCTTTCTCGACCGCGCCCTGCCGGAGATCATCGCCCGGCATCCGGAAACTATTCTGGCATCACGGTTGGCAAAGCTGCTGCGCGGTGCCGGAAAACTTCCGGAAATAACCTTGCATTGCAGGCTGAATAAAAGCAAAGCTGATGCCTTTATCATCTCCTATTCACTTTTGCTCGATGACCGCCAGATCAGCTGGGTCAACTGTCAGGATGAGTGCAAAAAGATGGGCATTTTTCTTGAAGACAACGGTATCCCGGGCAAGATCCCGCCCGCGCTTGGCGTGTTCATGCGCGCGGTACCGCAGGTCATCCGCAAACTCGATCCCAACGCCCGCACCTTTGAACTGCCGTTCTGCAACGTGGAATATTTCAACGCACTGGTGAAAGATCTTCCCGGAGCGATGATGCCCGGACTTACCGCGCTGCTCTTCAATAACGACGGCAAACTGCCGCCCGGAGAAGGATTCACTTTCAACGGCGAACTGCGCCCCTATCAGCAGGAAGGCGTGGCGTTTATGCAGAAACTTACCGACGGCAACCTCAACGTTCTGCTGGCAGACGAAATGGGACTGGGTAAAACCGTTCAGCTTCTGGCTCTGCTTGCTTCCCGGCTCCGGAAAAACGGAGATCCGGCACTGATCGTTTGTCCGGCATCACTCGTTGCCAACTGGGAACGGGAAGCGGCACAGTTCGTTCCGGACCTGAAAGTTTCCGCACCGCAGGGCAACAGTGCCCGGAACAAAGCCATAAGTTCCGGCAAGTACGATCTGCTCATCCTCTCCTACGCCGCCGCACGGCTGGCGGTCAAGGAGCTGAAAAAGATCGACTTCGCCTATCTGGTCCTCGATGAAGCACAGCATATCAAAAACCCCGGTTCCGGCAATGCCAAAAACTGCAAGGACCTCAATGCGGCACACCGTATCGTATTGACCGGTACACCACTGGAAAACTCCTCCGAAGATTTGTGGAGCGTAATGGATTTCCTCCAGCCGGGAATGCTGGGGACCCTGCCGGCGTTCCGCAAGCGTTACGCCGGTATCGCTGAAAGCAGCGAACTTCAGCAGGATCTGGTCATGCGGACATCGCCGTTCATCATGCGCCGCACCAAGAAGGAGGTAGCCTCCGACCTGCCGAGCCGCTTTGAACATATCATGTGGTGTGACTTCACTCCGGAACAGAGAGAGCTTTACGATAAGATACTTGAAGAAGGAAAGAAACGTATCTTTGAACAAACTGGTGACGAACGCAAGTACGGCGCGGAACTGTTCGCAACACTGCTCCGGTTGCGCCAGGTGTGCTGTCATCCGGAACTGCTCCCGGACAACATGGGCGAAGGCATCCCGTCCGCAAAAACGGAACTGCTGGCAGAACTGCTGGCGGAAACTATCGACAGCGGGCACAAAGTTCTGCTTTTCAGCCAGTTCACCTCCATGCTCCAGCTCCTGATAAAAGAGATCGAAGCTATGGGTATCAAATATGAGTATCTGGACGGTTCCACCCGCAACCGTCAGCAGCACATCGACAACTTCAACAACGATCCGTCCATACAGTTGTTCCTGCTCAGCTTGAAAGCCGGAGGTACCGGACTCAATCTGACTTCAGCCGATACAGTCGTCATCTATGACCCGTGGTGGAACCCGGCGGCAGAACTTCAGGCGGCGGACCGTTCACACCGCATCGGACAGACGCGTCCGGTTTCGATCGGGCGTCTGGTCATGCGCCACTCCATTGAAGAAAAAATCCTCCGTCTGCAGGCACGCAAGCGGGAACTTTTCTTCAATCTGGTCGAAAACCAGAGCTCGGTCAGCGGGCTTTCTCTGGACGATCTGCGCGCACTGCTCAATTAACCGGCGGCAATCTCGCTTGCTCCCGCGAGCCTTTCCGGCGGACGTTGCTTCGGTCGAGTACAGTCGTACACTCCCTCAGCCTCGCCTTGGAAAAACTCGCGGATAGCGGCGCGATATTGCCGCCAGCGGGTCGGGCTGGCAGATGTGTCGCCTGACGGCGACCAGGATAGTTTGTTATGTGCGCCACCTGCCGGTGGCTTATGTTTTTCGGCGTGAACGGGCTTGGCTGGAGGCGGCTGCCGCCGGTTCTGACTGCCACTTGAATGCATGACGGTCTGTACGGATGGGTACGGATGGGTGTTGAGTTGCGTGTACATAGATAAACCCGTTGGCATAGCCGCGCACTCCAACAGCCCCCTCCGCTCCAAAGGGCGACTGGCAGTGCGCCAGCCCAACGCAAGGGGGGGGCGGGGGACGTGAGGGCCCCCGCGGGCGGAACCGTGACAAAAGAGTGAAAAATATGCCGCCATAAAAGGCGACAGATTTTTCGCTATTTTGGCACATTCAGAATTGCCAAAGAAACCCGGCATACCAGCTCCAACCCCGGTGCAGGGCTTGCGCGCCCTGCCGGGGGGCGTGGGGGCGAGAAGCCCCCACATCAAGCCAGTGACCTTGCTTCAGCAGAGTCCCCTCCCCGAAACACCAACAGCCTTATCAGATGCCGTAGATGGCGAGGTCGCCAAGTTGTTCTTCGATGCGGAGGAGCTGGTTATATTTGGCGACGCGGTCGGTACGGGAAAGGGAACCGGCTTTGATTTGTCCGGCGTTGACGGCGACGGCGATATCGGCGATCACGGTATCATCAGTTTCGCCGGAACGGTGGCTGATGATCGGAGCGAAACCGGAGCGGCGGGCGAGTTCGATCGCGTCAAAGGTTTCGGAGAGCGTTCCGATCTGGTTCGGTTTTATCAATATGGCGTTGGCGATACGGAGTTCGATGCCCCGGCGTATCATCTCCACGTTGGTGACAAAGAGATCGTCGCCGACGAGCTGGCAGCGTTCACCCAGACGTTCGGTCAAAAGTTTCCAACCGTTCCAATCGTTTTCCGCCATACCGTCTTCGATGGAGTCGATGGGATAATCTTCACTCAGCTGTTCAAGGAACGCGACCTGTTCTTCCATGTTACGGCAGATACCGTCTTTTTCCATCAAAGCGTAATTATACTCGCCTTTCTGGTAAATTTCGCTTGCTGCGCAATCCAACGCCAGCGTGATATCGCTTCCCGGCTTGAAACCGGCATCGCTGATCGCCGTCATGATGGTATCCAGAATGGCGTTGGCACCGCCCGGCATCCGGGGAGCAAAACCGCCTTCATCGCCGACTGCGGTGGAAAAACCTTTGGCTTTCAGCAGCTCTTTCAACGTTTGAAAGACACAATATCCCATCTGCACGGCATCAGCGAAGCAGGTCGCGCCCACGGGGCGGATCATAAACTCCTGGATCGCACTGCCGGAATCGGCGTGTCTGCCGCCGTTGATGATATTGAACATGGGGACCGGCAGCATTTTGGCATTGAATCCGCCGAGATGGCGGTAGAGCGGAATATCAAGTTCATTGGCAGCGGCGCGGGCGACGGCGATAGAGACACCGAGCATGGCGTTGGCACCGAGTTTGCTTTTGTCGCGCGTATCGTCGATGGCGAGCATGGCGCGGTCGATGGCGAGCTGGTCGCACGCTTCGCGGTTTTCCAGTACGGCAAAGATCTTCTCTTCGACATTGGTGACCGCTTTACGCACGCCCATGCCGCGAAAACGTTTCTTTTCGCCGTCCCGCAGTTCAAGGGCTTCGCGGGAACCGGTCGACGCGCCGGACGGCACACTGCCCCTGCCCATCGCGCCGGATTTGAGTATGACATCAACTTCAAGAGTGGGGTTTCCACGGGAATCCAAAATCTCCCGTGCCAGAATATTTTTGATCTCCGACATCTCGCGTTCCTCCGTTTTGCATCACAGTGTACACTGATAAAGATAATACAGGATACCTCCGTTGTCAAGAGCGTGGACACAAAAATCCATGCTTAAATTTCCGGGAACCGCCTTCAAAGGGTGAAGTCATGCACGCCGGGAGAGAGTTTTTCTCCCCGGAACGAAGCAGAAATATTTTCCGGAACCGTGATCGTACAGCGGTAAGTTCCGGTGGCGGCTTTTTCCCAGCGGACAGAGAGACCTTTGAAAGTCACATTCATATACTCAAGCGTACCGCCGGGATGGGGGTCGATATCCATATCCGGCTTGATACCGGCGGCAAAACCGACTATCCAGTCGAGAACCGCGCCGTAAGCGTAGTGGTTGAATGAGTTCATCTTGGGGTCTTTGAAACCGCGTTCCGGCGTCCAGCTGTCCCAGTGTTCCCACATGGTGGTAGCTCCGTTCAGCACAGGGAAGAACCATGACGGATACGTTGTCTGTTCCAGAAGTTCCCATGCCAGAGCGGCGTGACCGTGGCGGGAAAGGGCGTGGAGCAGATAGGGTGTACCCAGAAATCCGGTGGCGAGGTGGGTGTTGCGTTTTTCGCGGATATGTTTGACCAGAGCATCGACGACACCGGGGAGCTGTTCATCTTCCAAAAGACCGAAGCAGATGGCATGGGCAAACGCCGTCTGCGAAACCATGCCGGGGAAAAGATTTTTCCGGTAATATTGCTTATATTCAGCAAGGAAAGATTCAAATTCCTGCTGATCGGCACTCTCGCCGAGTTCTGCGGCACAGCGGGCGGCAAGTTCTGTTGAGTAACACAAATAGGCACAGCCGATAAGCTCCTGCGAAGTCGGATCGTCAAGATTGAGCCAGTCGCCGAAGCGCGCTTCGGGAAGCGTACCCGCTTCAAAGTTCCGCCGGCGCAGCAGCGTGAACGCGCGTACAGCCGGGTAATTTTCCCGCAGTATCTCCAAATTTCCGGTAAATTCGTAAAGTACCCAGGGGCAGATCACCCCGGCATCCGACCAGCCGGCAACGTTGTAAAATTCAAATCGGGTCAGAAACGGCGCAACGATGGGGTATTCCCCCTCCGGCGAACAGTGGAGCCGGACATCTTTGAGCCAGTTGCGGAAAAACGCCGTACAATCGCTCAAATATGAAGCGGCTTTGATAAACACCTGCGCATCGCCGAGCCAGCCGACACGTTCATCCCGCTGGGGGCAATCGGTGGGAACGGCAAGCGAATTATCCTGCCAGCCGAGAGAAATGTTTCTCACCAACTGGTTGAGCAGTGCACTGGATGAATCAAATTCCAAATGCATCTTGTAACCGGAACGCACCGACCACGCCTCAACTTCAAAATCTTCCACTCCGGAAACTTCCAGATAGCGGAAGCCGTGAAAGGTGAAAAGCGGTTCGTAGACCTGAGCCTTTCCGGTGGCGATAACGATATTGCAGGAGCGGGATGCCCGGAGGTTTTCCGTATAAAGCGAACCGTCGGAATCAAGCACTTCGGCATGACGGAGAGTTATCACGGTTCCCTGCGGCGCAGTGAAGCGCAACACTTCCCGTCCGGTGATGTTCGCGCCGAAATCGACGATACCGTTACTGATACTCTGCGGCAGATAGCGTTTTATTTTGCAGACAAATTCTGCGGACGGCTCTTCGAGAGCGACATCAAAGCAACAGAGTTCCGGCATGTGCCAATTCTGCCATTGGCGGTTGGCATCATACTTTTCCCCGTCATAAATATCGCTGTAAATATACGGGCCGTCATTGGCGCACTGCCAGAGTGCATCGCCGGAAACGGTTTGCCCGTCCGGCAGATACAGTTCGATAAAAAGTGCCGGATTCTTTCGGTCCTCACCGGCGATCTTGCCGTCATACCAGCCGGAACCGAGCAAAACTGAAACCGTGTGAGTTCCCGGTTTCAATTCCACAGCGTAGGAGCGTTTTCCGGTGCGGAAACGGTAATCATGCCAACCGGGGGCGAACAACTCTTCCCCGGTAAGATGTTCCCCGTCCAGATACAAGTCAAAAACACCGAGAGCGGCAACCGTGATCTTTACCTCTCCGGCACCGGAAAGGTCGAACTCCCGGCGGAAACAGACCACCGGGTTCAACGGTACATCAAGATGCTGCGGGTCGCGCAGCCAGCAATTTTTACCGGCAATACTCATAACTTACTTCGTAACTTCAAAGATACGGGTAGTTTCCGCGGGGATGGCAAATGCCGCCTTGCCGCCTTTAACGGCGACTTTGGCACCGTCAGCGTAGAGTTCAGTCATATTTTTTCCGGGAATGGCGGAAACGGAGACGTTTGCTGCAGTTTTGGCAGTGTTGACCGCGATAACGATGGTGCGCTTGCCGTTGGTGAAAACAGCAGCTTCAACGGTCGCTGGAACACATTTGACCACAGTACGCTTGCCGAGGATGACATCTTCCAATGCAAAGAGTTCGGTGTTGATCTGCATCACCGCACCCCAGAGATGCGGAACCTGATACGCGACAGGATAATCATACCACCACAAACCTTTGGCTCCATTTATCAGGGTGATATAAGCCAGACTTCTGGTCTGTTCCACCGTCTGAGGACGGCAGGTCTCATCGTACCAGTGTACCCAGCTCTGCACCGTGACCTGCGGCGACTGTCCGGGAGCGATACTGCGGAGGATGGTACGCATGACTTCCGCCTGCGCGGCAATACCGTCAAAGGGCAGGACATATTTGTGAACAGCGGGCATATCACAGCACTGCTGATATTTTTTGACCGCAGTCATATCGGAGAAGCTGATACGCAGCGGCTTGCCGCTTTTGTAACTGCGGATCTGGTTGACACAGGGCATGATCTTTTCCGGAGTGATGTTGCGGATAGCCGGTTCATCAACGATATCCCAGGAGAAAACGGCGGGATGGTCTTTTATCACGGTATAAAGAGCGGTAAGTTTTTTGCCGCTGATATTTTTCAGCACGCAGTTGGCATAAATTTTGTTTGCCGCCATGACATCAAGGATCTTCTTGTAGGAGGACGGATTGGGAGCCCAGGTCTGAGCGGCGTTGATACCGGCGTAAGCGATATTTTTGGCACCTTTGACATTGTGGGCGTGATAGATACCGATGAGAAGGGTCTTTTTGCCGTTGACGATGACGTTGCCGTCAGCATCGATGGAGATGGTCTTTGCCGGATAATTGCTCTGGAAAGCGGGACGTTCGGTAACGGTGAAAGTTGATTTCTGTTCCAGCAGGGTCTTGCCGTCTTTGTCCAGAGCCTTCATGGTCACGGGGTATTTACCGGCTTTCAGCGGACGGGGGATGCGCGCCCACACTTTGGCATGAGTGTTCACTTTGACCTTCGCTTTGCCGTTGACCTTGAGCGCGGGGATGGAAATGGTGATGGTATCCGGAATCAGTTTGGGGTCGACAAAAGCGGCACTGACCCGGTAGCCCCAGAAGAGACTGCGTTCACCGGTGAATGCGAACACCGGCGGCGAGAAAAAGGCAGGTTCCACCCGTTTGGAAGCGAGGATCTTTTCCACTTCTTCAGCGGAAATCTTTTCGATTTTGACATTGCGGATATCTGCCGTACCGTTGACCCGGTCGAGGATGAAGTAAACCTGCATTCTGGCACAGTTCGGTTTGGTCATAAAGATATCGCTGTGCAGAGTATAGTCCAGTTTGACCGGTTTCAAAATGGCAGGGTTGGCATAGACGATACTTTTGCCGTCTTTGGCGATGTTGCGGACACGGAAACGGAGTCTGCCGTCAGAAGGTTCCATGGCGCAGCGGATCTCGGCACTGGCGCGGTACCAGGTGTTGGGTTCGGCGGGGAACTCTTTACTGCGCCAGCGGACATACCGGTCATTGATTTTCCCGGTCATGGTAAAGGTTTCATTGCGGCTGAAAATCACATTGTCAGCCATGACAACGGTTCCGGCAAGTGCCAGAAGAACTGATAAAAATTTTTTCATAATTATTCCTGAAATCATCAGTGATTTATTTTACTTCAAAAAGGCGGGTAGTTTCAGCGGGGATGGCGAATGCCGCCTTGCCGCCTTTAACGGCGACTTTGGCACCGTCAGCGTAGAGTTCAGTCATATTTTTGCCGGGGATGGCGGAAACGGAGACATTTGCCGCCGCTTTGGCAGTGTTGACCGCGATCAGCACGGTGCGCTTGCCGTTGGAGAAAACAGCCGCTTCAACGGTCGCTGGAACACATTTGACCACGGTACGCTTGCCGAGGATGACATTTTCCAGTTCAAAAATCTGAGCGTTCAAACCTTTGAAGGTACTCCAGAGGTGGGGAACCGAACGGGAATCCCACGAACCACGATCCTGAAAGCTGTACCAGAACAAACCTTTGGCACCGTTGACGATGGGAAGGTAAGCCATACTTCTGGTCTGTTCAACGGTCTGGGGGCGGCGGGTTTCGTCATGCCAGTGGATCCAGCTCTGGGTGGTGATCTGCGGGGAGTGCTTGCGGGGAGCGGGGAAGTAGCCGACGATGGTGCGGGTGACTTCACCCAGGCGGGCAAGACCGGCAAAGGGGATGACATATTCGTGAGTTGCGGCAATGTCGAAGGTATTCAAATACTTGGGAACGGCATTGACATCGGAGAAGCTGATACGGAAAGGTTTGCCGGTTTTGAACGAGCGCATTTCGTTGACACAGGGCATAAGTTTGTCCGGAGTAATACCGCGGATGGAAGGTTCGTCAACGATATCCCAGCTGACCACGGAGGGGTGATCTTTGATCGCCGCCATGAGGTTGCGCAGTTTGTCGCCGCTGATGAATTTCAGCACGGCGTTGGAATAAAGGTCGGCAGAGGCGAAGTCGTCCAGAGCCTTTTTGTAGGAAGCCGGATTGGGCATCCAGGCTTCGACTATATTGAACCCCTGATAGCTGATCTCTTTCGCCTCTTTGGCGGTGTAGGCATGATAAACGCCGTTGAGGAAGGTCTTTTTGCCGTTGATGACGGTGTTGCCGTCAGCGTCGATGGTGACACTTTTCACCGGGAGGCGTTTGCCGTAATCGGGCTTGTTGATGACACGGAGAACAGATTTCTGTTCGAGAACGCAGACACCTTTGGCATCAAAGGCTTTCATGATGACATCATATTTGCCGGCTTTGAGCGGAGCTTTGAACCACGCTTTGGTGTTGAAATGTTTGTCCATAGCCGCTTTGACTTCGGCTTTGAGCTTGAGAGCAGGAACTTCAAAGGAGATTTTGGCGGGGAGCTTTGCCGGATCGACAAATGCTTTGCTCACGCGGTAGCCCCACGGCAGAAATTTTTCCCCGGCGTAAGCGTAGGCGGGAGCGGAGAAAAAGGCAGGTTCCACGCGCATTGCTGCCATGATCTTTTCAGCTTCTTCTTTGGCAACTTCTTCCAGTTTGATATTTTTGAATTCGGCAGAACCTTCGATCTTGTTCAAAATGAAGTAGACCTGCAAACCGATACAGTTGGGTTTGGTCATAAACACGCCGCTGTACGGAGCGTAAGCCAGAACCGCCGGTTTGAGGACTTGGATATTGGCAAAGACGATACTGTCATCGCCGCCGCCGGCAGGACGCTGTTTCACCTGCCGCACCCGGAAACGGAGCATACCCTGCGGAGTACCGGTCATCATACATTTGATATCGGCGCGCACGCGGTACCAGGTGTTGGGTTTGGCGGGTACGACTTTGGTACGCCAGGTCGACCAGACACTGGTGGGAACACCTTTCTGCTTGAAAGGTCCGGCAAGATCGAGGATGACCTTACCCTCGCCCGCCCATACGCTTGCCAGACAGAAAAAAGCCGACATGAGTGCAAACAATTTCTTCATCATCATTTCTCCATAATAAAAGTTGTTGATATTTTGAAAGATTTTGCTTTTTCCTTAAAGGTGAAGAGGATACGGCGCACCGGTTCATCGAAGAGGATATCGTCGTCCACCAGTTCATCGGTGATCTCATATTCCGCAGAAGCATCGACTTTGCAGAAAAATTCCCATTCGCCATCGCGGAATATCCGCAACATTCCGGGTGAAACGATTTCCCATTTGCCGAAAGTTATCAGCGGCACGGCGAATTCTGAATCTTCGGAAAACTCCGCGCTGTCGGAGATCGTGATCCGGCGGTTTGCCCGATCAAAATCCACCTTTCGCAACAGCTGAGTCAAAGAGGTGTTGCGATAGGGGGCGGTCATATCGTAGGTAACACCGTTGTCATTGAATTCTTTGACGATGGCTTCGGATTGGCGTCCGGACATTTGCAAATTGCCATCGCACACCGGCACGGCGTGACCGTAGCTGTTGCGCAGTTTATTCTGATAGCTGTTTTTGCTGTGGAAACTGTCCATGTTGTAGCGGGGGGCGGCGGGGTCGAGCAGAAGTGCCTTGTCGTCTTTGACCAAAACATAACTGCCGACATCGTGGTGGTTGCGGTATTCCTGATTGTGTCCGCCTTTGATGCACAAGGCGAAATCATCTCCCCGGAAGGTAAAAACACCGGTTTTGGGGAATCCGTCAAATTCTTTAAGTTTGATCGGGCGCATTCCGGAGCCGCTGCTGTTGCCGATGAGCATAAAGTGCTGGGCGAGATTGAGATCCTGCGGACGTCCGGTTTCCGCGACCCGGTAAGGCATAAAGTCAACGTGCGGGATTTTGCCGATGAGATAATCCCGGATCTCCATCATATCGCGCCGGATGAAAATATTGGGGTTGCAGTCGCAGAAAAGCGGCAGCTGATGTTCGCCCAACATCACCTTTTCAAAGAAGTATGCAATCTGCTGAACCCGTTCTGAAGCAAAAAGATTTATTTTGTGTTCACTTGCTTCGTAGAGTGCCCAGGAAACATAGGTGTAGTGCCCGAAGCCGTAACCGAAATAGGAGGGTCCCTCACGACAGTAACCGTCTTCGTTGAAGCCGGACAGGAAGAGTTTCAGGTGTTCAAGCGAAAAATCCAACACCAGATCCCGGTCTTTTTCCGGGACATCCGCCGTCAGAAAGGTCAATATGGTATTGGTGTAGCAGACCGCATTCCAGTTATGATCGAGGAACATCCAGTAGTCATAAGGACGGCGGTTGCGGGCGATCAATGTGAGCGGATCGATGATGAGCCGGGCGAGAGTTTTTTTGAATTTCGCCACCGCCTCTTTATCCAGCAGAGTTTCCAATGCGCCGATGGCGATACTCAAGCCGGAAGCGTTGTCGATGGAGACCAGATCGGTCGTAACCGTCAATCCATTGACATTGGACATCGGAATTGCCGTGTGCGGATAGCGGTCATGAGCGGGCAGCAGCCACGACTTCATACCGGCAAAGATTTCCAGAATTTCGGAAAAACGCCTGATGAACTCCGGCCGGGGGTCGAGCAAAGCCCCGATAGCGATTGCACGGGCCTGATATTTGAGTTGGAAATAAACTTTCTCATATTTGGCACGGTCGCGGGTGACGAAACTTTCCCGATAGAGTTCTTCGGGGGGGGCCACCGGAGGAGTTGCCAGGTATTCCACGGCATCCTCAAGCATCATTTTACCATACTCTGTGGCAGCGATACGCCCCCAGAACTCTCTGTTTTCAACCGGTGGTACCGGAGTCCAGCGTTTCATTTTTTCGAGCGATCCTTATCTGAAAGTTTTGTTCAGAACCTTGTAGTAACTTCCGGATTTTCCGGGGCTTACCGCGCCGGAGTAGGTGAGCGGATTCACGCTGCCGTCAACGGCACAGACATTGGCACTCTTTTTGTGGCGGAAGGTGATGGCGTTAGCGGTGGTTCCTCCGGGAGCGCAAAGACTGTGAATTACCCAGTTGTTGCCGTCGATGATCATCGCAACACGGGAGGGATTTTTCACGGTTTTCATGCAGAATCCGGAGTTGAGCCAGCCGCCCTCGATAACCAGATTCACGCCGTAGTCACCATTGGAGTAACCGGAGGAACCGGCGTTCCAGCCTTTGGTACTGGGATTGTTCATATCAGTGGAGGGACAGGCAAGTATTCCGGTTTCTTTCCAATATTTTGAACCGACTTTACTTTCATCGAGACCGTTTGAGATCGCACGATCCAAGCTGGCAAATGTCGCCGGAATATAACCGTTGTACGCCAGGGCATTTGTCCACATATAAGGCGACACGGCACTTGCACCGGTTTTGCGGTTGAACGGACTGGGAGCCCAGCCGTCGTAGTCGCTGCTGTAAGACTGGCATGCCGCACCGAGCTGTTTGAGATTGTTGATACAGCTTGCGCCGCGGCCGCGCTCACGGGCACTCTGCAACGCCGGGAGCAGTATCGCCGCCAGAATGGCGATGATGGCGATGACCACGAGGAGTTCGATCAGGGTAAAGCTGAACAGCTTTACCCGCCGATCGGCGGGGGTTTGGGACATAACGTTCTTCATAGCAAATTCTCCTTTTTTTAATTAGGGGGTTAAAAAATCACATATTTCATAAATTGATCGAATCTTGTCGATTCACAAATCTCAAATTCCTGATCTTCCAGCGACATCGGCACCGCTTCCCAGTACATCTGCGGCAGTTCCGCAGGAGAACATCCGCAGCTGCCTCCGAAAAAGATTCCCGTTCTGATCTTTTCCGGGACCCGTTTTTCCGGAGCAGTACCGGTATTCATCCTCTCCAGCGCGATATCGCAGGCTCTCTGAGCATACTCCCGCGCCGGAAGATAGATGGAGGTCAGCGGCACGCCGCTCAACTCACTGATAAACGATGCCCCCGTACCGATAACCGCCACATCCTGCGGCACCCGGATATTGCGGACCCGGAGATCGACGATCAACTTGGCACCGGCAGCATCATGTTCACACAGAAATGCCGTAACACCTTTCTCTTTCACCAGCATCGCCGCATAATCGGATGGATCCGGCATCCGGTGCGCAGGGATGTAGCAATCCCGGTCAAAGTTCCCGCCGAACTCCGGCAGAACTTTTTCAAAACCCCGGAACAGCTCTCTGCCGCAGGAGATGGCATCTTTACCCGCTGAGATCAAAGCAAATTTCCGGTGACCGTGAACCTCTTTCAGGTGTTTTATCACCATCCGCACGCCGTTTTCATAATCGAAACTTATGTCGCACTCCTCACTGGCATTACCCATTATCACCAGCGGTGCCGGGAAATTTTTCACGTCAAAGAGTTCCGGCTTCAAATCGGTAAAAACCACGCAGGCTCCGTCAGCAACTCCATCGTAGAGCGAGCGGATCTTGCTCCCTTTATCCCCGGGCGGAGTGACTCTGACATCAATGCCGTTTTCGGCGAGCAGTTCGGTCAGGTTTTCCAGAACGGAGAGCTTGACAGGAGGAAACAAGCCGATATCTATAACGGCGAACTTTCTCTTGTTGTGACCGGAAAGTTTCAACGCCGCCGCATTGGGGCGGTACTGGGAATTTTTGGCAATATGAAAGATTTTCCGCCGCTTCTCCGCACTCACCTTCTCCGGGTGACCGTTCAACACAGCAGAAACCGCCTGCCGGGAGACCCCGACCATCTCAGCTATCTCTTTGCTTGTGATTGCCATAAAAATTTTCTCATCTTTCAGTTGCGCGCGCAACTGGTCCACTGCCTAATGTAGACCCTATATGTACTATTGTCAAGTTTAAACCGGAATTTTTTTGAAAAATATTTGATTTACTCTCCATCCCGGTATAAATTATAGGTGCATACCCGGAAAGCGGCAGCAATTTGCCGCCGGAGTAACGATTTTTAACAAGCATACTAAATTGGGAATTAAGAACATGTTTGATCTTGGCCTTGGAGTCTCGCTCGATGCCATCACCGGCGTGATGGATTATGAAACCATCGAACTTCTGGAGAAATCTTCCGTTTCGACCTTTGAATGGAGCCCGTGGTGCTTCTGGACCGATTACGACGGCGAGATCCGCACCGCCTTTATCAAAATGCTCGACCGAACCGGGAAACGGGTCATCTCCTACCATGTCCCCTTTAAACAGGTCGATGACATCGCCGACCCCGACGAAGTCATCCGCCTCCGGGCAATGAGCCGTCTGCGTACCCACATCCACGAAGCCTCCCGGCTCAACGCCAAACTGCTGATAATCCATCCCAGCACCGAACCGATCGACCAGACCAAACGGGATGTTTATATCGCCCAGCTCCGCAAAAGCATGCGGGAAGCAGAGGGCGAACTTTTTCTCCACGATATGAAGATCGCTCTGGAATTCCTCCCCCGGCTGTGCATGGGCAACACCCTTTCTGATATGAACAAAATGCTCGACGGCATGAGCGACCGTTTCGGTGTCTGTCTGGATGTCAATCACATCATGGACCAGTACCCGCAGATACCCTCCATCATCCGGGAGCTGGGAGCAAAACTTTTCACCCTCCACATCTGCGATTATGACGGAGTGGATGAACGCCACTGGATGCCTTTCAAGGGCGTTATCGACTTCAAAGCGATGCTCCAGGCGTTGCGGGATACCGGTTACACCGGTCCTTTCAACTATGAAACCAGCCGCTTCAACGCACCCCCGGCAGATTGTCTGGCGGCTATCGAAGAAAACTTTATCCAAATGAAGGCCCTCTGATCTCTTATGAAAGTTTTTGTCAACAGCACAGAATGTTTTGAAGCTCAGGAAAACCTGCTTAACCATTTCCCCATCACCCCCGCCGGAGATAAAACGGTTATAAAGATGGCTCTGCCCATCGTCGACCTCCACGGCGTGTGGCACTGCAACGCTTCGGAGTATCAGCTCCGCCTGCCGTGGAAAGTCGAATATACTTCCGCTCTGAACCGGGGGATGCCCTATCTCGCATTTTTCAACCGTTCCCGGGAAGTGCGCTGTGCGGTCGCCACCGGCAACCTGATCGACGACACCTGTTTCTCAGCGGCACTCAATCAGCAGAACTGCACTTACGACATCACCTTCACCGTGACCGGCAGCACCCCCTTCCCGCTGACCGTCGACCTCCGCGAAGGCGTTCAGCTCCAGCAGAGCATTGCCGACTGGCGCAAAGGTGTCATGCCGGAAAATCTCAACTTCCCCGCCGGAGCCTGGGAACCGGTCTTCTGCACCTGGTACGCCGTCCACGGCGAAGTCAGTGCCAAATGGGTCGAAAGCCAGATGCGCAAGGTCAAAGCTCTGGGCTTTTCCACCTTGATCGTCGATGACGGCTGGTGCTACGATGAGGACAAACGGGTAACTCCGGAAACTCTGCCCAACTGGTACAATACCATCGGCGACTGGAAGGTTTCTTCCCGCAAGTTCCCCAACTTCAAAGAACATGTCAAAACGGTTCAGAAAACCGGTTTGAAATATCTGCTCTGGGTGGCTCCCCACTTCTTCGGTGTGGACAGCGAACTTTACCGCGAACACCCGGAATGGGTCTTTGAAAAAGTCCACGAAGGCTGTTCCCATCTGGACACCTCCCGCCGCGATGCGGTCGATTTCATCTCGGATAAGCTGATCGCCCTCGCCGGAGAAAACGGTTTGGACGGTTTGAAGATCGACTTCCTTGACATCGTCCGCCCCTCCGTGGATGCCCCCATCGGCCGCAACACAAAATACCTTATCGAAAAACTCAGTTCCGGACTGCGCCGCAACTCTGCGGAAACTCTGATTGAGTTCCGGCAGGGCTACGCCACGATCGGAATGCTCCCCTTCGCCACGCAGTTCCGCGCCGGAGATGTTCCTTTCGACTGGGCGTACAACTTCCGGCGGCTGGCGGATATCCGGCTGTCGCTGGGTGACGGCGTTCCCATCCACGCCGACCCGGCATACTGGGCGGATGACGAATACCCGGAAAATGTGGCCCGTCACATGATGGTGATGATGCTGGCAGTTCCCATGCTCTCCATGGATGTCAACGCCATGCCGGCAGAACACCTCTCCATCGTCAAATATTACCTTGACCTCTATCATGCCAAAAAAACGCTGCTCAACACCGGTCACTGGAACTTCTGTTTCAACTCCTGCGATGTCGGTGCCGCCACGGTGGAAAACGGTTCCGAAATGCTGGTCATCCTCAACGACAGCACCATGTTGGAACAGGTGTTGACCGCCGCCGCCGGACGGGAGCTTACCGTTTTGAACATATCTTCCGATACGGTCACGGTCAACGGTGTCGATATCGAACCGGGAAGTACCAACTTTTAACGCGGGAGTACAGTTGAACGATATCAGATGAAAAATCGTCTGATTTTGTTGCAAAGACGATTTTTCAGGGTATATTCAACGGCGTACAACCAACTGTTATGTTACCACGGAGGAAAATATATGTCCGGTCTGCATGATAAAATGGGTGCCCGCGCCTTTCAACTGCTGAAAGCAAACGAACAAAATTTCTGGAAAGATGCCGCAGCAGAGCTTTCCCATTGCTGTGATTACCCCGATATCCACCTCGGTTCCCAGTGGGAAGCTCCGGAAAAAGAACCTTTCTACGCCCGCTACTGCGTCATGGGCAACGGTCGTGTCGCACCGCACGGTCCGCAGGATAAAGATTGGCGCGGCGCAACGTTCGGCGATGTTCCCGACCCGGAAAAACTGCATTACGCCTTGCGTTACTATCTGGAAAAAGTCGTCCATTATCTTGGCAAAAAGGATATCACCGAATCCGTCCGTTTCGCCGGTACCGGTGCCCATGTCATTCAGGATTGTTCCAATCCCGGACATGTTTTCAACAACCTTCTGCTCAACCGCCTCTTTCCTTTCAACGGGAAAAAGCTCATCTTTATGCACCGGATAATGGACAGCTGGCCCATCGCTCTGGACAAGGTGAAAACTCCCCCCGTTCTCCTGGGGCGCACCGTGGAAGAGGCCGCCTATCTGCTCGGCGAAAAGATCATCGCCAATATGGATAAAATCTCTGCCGACATGGTCCCGCTTTGTCAGGCGATCATCGCCGGTCGTGACCGTACCGTGAGCCGCATCATGCAGAAGTGGAACGCCTGCGCCATCCATTTGACCGCCAGCTTCTGGCACACCGCCTTTGTCCTTGCTTCCGGCAGGATATCTTCCGCAAGTGCCAAACGTTTTGCCGTAAGCGACCTGACGGAACATCCGGTCGTCACCGCATACGATGACCGCTTTGACCGCTTGAAATATATCGCCGCCGGAATACCCTTTTACAAAAACCTTTATCCGGAAGGCGACCCCCCGCGCGCCAATATGTCCACCAACCCGTATCCGTTTGAAGCGGCGGTCAACTGCGCTTATGATGCTGAAGGCAACCCGCTGCCGCTTATCCTCCGGGACGGAGATACGGAACTTTCCGGAAACGGTTTTGCCGCCGGAGCGTACAGCGTTATCACCTTCACCGTTCCCGGCACGGTTTACCGTGAATTGGAGGTGACTGCCGGTATCCATCCGGCATCGAAAAACAATTGCGAAGCGGTCTTTGCCATCTGGTGCTGTGACAGCGATAAACCGCTTCTTGCTTCCGGCAAAACCTCCAGAGACGGCGGAGTCATCCGCTTCAACGCGCTTCTGCCGCCGGAGTGTAAAACTCTTTCTCTGCTCACCGCCGGAGGTGACGGCAGATCGTCATCCGTCTGGCTCAACCCGATTTTAAAGTCCAAAATTTAACCAACAGGAGATAAATCATGTCTGTACCGTTTTCACACTACTACGATTGGATGGCTCTGCCGGAAAATACCTACACCAACTTGATAAATGAGTTCAAGGACAATGGAGCATCCAACTTCGTCCTCACCGAAACCACACTGAAAAATGCCCTCACTGAACCGTGGACCTTTACAAAATTCAAACGGATGTCCATGCTTCACAACATCACCTTCGGTGATGCCCATTTGCCCTTCGGTCAACCTTACGACCTCTGCTGTGCCGAAAAAGGCCGCCGCAAAGGAATGCTCGAAGATCAGAAGCGCGCCATGGCATACGCCGCCGAACTCGGATGCAAAACCTGTACCGTCCACATGGGCGCGTATGAGAGCGTTTACTACAAGACCCCCAACGATGTCCTGCGCCCCTATGTGGTCGATTCCATCGGCATCCTGCTGGAAGAAGCGGAGCAGCTGGATATCATCCTCGCTATCGAAAACAGTTATGAACGTTCCAACACTCCGGGCGAAGTGCTTTATTACATGAGCTGTTTCGATAATCCCCATCTCGGAGTTTGTTACGATTCCGGTCACGCCTGTCTGATGTCCGACTTCCCCGGAAAGAGCCGGGAGAAGTATTTCACCCCCATGGATGATGCCTGGGGCGATGTGGTCGAATGTTACCCCGATGCCATCGGCGACCTCCTGCCGCATATCGTCACCTGCCATCTCCACGACAACGACGGTTACTCCGATGCCCACAAGATGCCCGGCGACGGACGTATCGAATGGAAAGAACTTCTTGCCAAGATCAAAAGCGCACCCCGTCTGGTCACCATGCAGAGCGAAGTGAGTATGTTCCGCAACGGCTACTCCGTGCGCCGCCTGGTCGAAACCTTCAATAAACTGCTGGCGGACTGAGTTCTTAAATGGAGTTCCTCTGCGACGAACGTTTTTCCAGCCATGCCCGGCTGGGCATACAGGCAATGGCTCTGCTCCCGGAATGGGAGCAGAAACTGTTGTCGTCTCCGCCGCAGGGCGAAGAACTGCCGTTACTGCCGGAGTGCCGCAACTCAGGAGAACAGCTCGCTTACGACTGTCTGCTGATGGATTGGCTCTACGACCCGCGTTTCCGTCATCTTGCTCTGGCTGAGAATGGCAAACTGCTGCCGCACATGCTCCCGGACCGCAACGGTGACGGAGCGTACCAGTCCGGAAATCCGGTCGACCCGGAAATATGTACCAAATTGACCGCATACCTACTGAAAAGAGCAGTCAGCGAACTGCAAAACGGCAATATCCCCGACTTCTGCCGCCGCGCCGGAGTTTTGGGACACTTTCTTCAAGACCTGCTTCCGCCGTCGCACAACCTCGGAAGCGTGGAGCGTTACCAGCTCTTCCCCCATCCGGAAACTGGCAGATTCGGCGGAGCATCCTCCGGTTATGAGATCGCTTCCGATCTCGGAGGCAAAGTTCCGGTCATCGCCGGAACTGATATCGCCACTGCCGCGTTTCACCTTTCCAACACCGCATTGAAATATGCCCGCGCCTCAAGGAGTTTGATCCCGCAGCTCATGGAAGCCGGATACGCTCAAGACCGCGACCGGTGCCGGGAGATATTGCGCCTCCCCGCCCGGCAGGCGGTGGAACTTACCGCACAGGCGTGGCACACCGCTTTTTCCATCGCGTACAACCGCTTCGATGCGAGTGAAGTTGAAGCATTGAAGCAGATGCCATTGACGGAAATTTATTGCGCGTATCATCACCCGGATATATACGCCCACTGCGGCACGGATGCGTTCTGTTTCGCAGGAAAAAGAGAAAAACTGCGGTTGCTGACAAGCGATGGCGAAAAAGATTTTTCTTCCGGCTTCGGTCTTACCGGTCACTCCGGGATGAAATTTTTTACCGGAGGAATATTCTCCCGCCTGCGCTTCACCGTGGGGCTGGCGGCGCATGAAACAAGTTTTCTCCCCCATATCGATCTGGATTTTTCCGTCGCCGCAGCCCCCGGGTGGCATGAACAGTTTTCCCTTGACATGGAGTATGGCGGCACCCGGAAAGCTGAATGCCGTTTCACTCCGGGAAGTGCCGCAAAAACCTTTGATATACCGACCGATGGTGCCGGAACGCTTATCTTCGCCTCCCGCGCCGCACCTTACACCGCTGAAAGAGGCATGACCGCATTTGATATTCCGCATATCGGGATCGTCGAACCGGTGCTTTATATGTAACATGAGGAGTTGAACACGATGCATTACGGAAACTGTGTAAATGAATTTTACGTCTCGCTGGCAAGGGAAAATTTCCGGAAACGCCGGGAGGTGATCGCCAATATCAACACCCGCGAAGATGCACAGAAATATGTTGACAGCGTGCGGGAAAAGTGGCAGAAGATATTCTCTTTCCCGGAACGGACGCCGCTGGATGCGGTCACGGTCAAGGTAAATCATTTTCCCGGATACAAGGTCGAAAATCTCTACTTTTACAGCCGCCCGGGATTCCCGGTCACGGCAAATCTTTATCTGCCGGAAAAGTTCTCAGGAAAACTTCCGGCACTCCTCTTTTTCTGCGGACACGACCGGGGCGGCAAAGCCACATACCAATACCGCAGTGCGTGTATCGGTCTGGCACTGAAAGGTTTCGCCGCAATGATAATCGACCCGGTCGAACAGGGTGAACGCCGCCAGTACACCCGATTCAAGCACCCCGTTCTGCGCAGTTTGTGCGGCAATCACAATCTGATGGGACGGCAGCTTGCACTCAACGGCGAGTGGCTGGGTTCCTGGCGGGTGTGGGACGGCATACGCGCACTGGATTACCTTGAAAGCCGCCCGGAAATCGATGCCGACCGCCTTATCATCTCCGGCAACTCCGGCGGCGGGACCCTCACCGCGCTGACCGCCGCCTGCGACCCGCGCCCCAAAGCCGCCATTCCCTGCTGTTACATCACCACCTGGAAAAGCAATATCGAAAACGAACTTCCCGTCGATATCGAACAAATTCCGCCGCTTGCCATGCACTACGGTCTGGAAATGGCTGATCTGCTTCTCTCCCATCCGCGCCACACGCTTATTATCGGGCAGATCGACGATGTTTTCGACCACCGGGGCACCCGGGAGAGCTTTGCCGATGTCGAAAAAATAAACTCTCTTCTGGGTTACGATACCAGACTTTTTATCGGTAAATATCCGCACGGCTACCACAAAGAGGACCGGATGGCGACGTATGAGTTTCTCACCGGACTCTTTGCAGACAAGGTGTCCGGAGAGGAGCCGGATTTTGAGTTGCCTCCTCCGGAAAGCACACTGGTTTGCGACAACTGCATCAGCAACATCCCCAACAACCGCTACATCCATGAGATCGCCGCTGAAAACGCAAAAAAGATCGCCGCCGCCCGCCCGATTCGTACCAAAGCAGAATTGGCTCCGGCGGTAAAAGAGTTCTTCCAACTCAGCGACGAAACTCCAGCCTACCGGGTGTTGCGCTGTATCTGTCTTACTGAAGAAAAGATCATGTCACGTTTCGCACTGGAAACAGAAAAAGAGCGGATAATGGCGATACTTTACCGGATGGGAGAAAAAGATTACTACCACTTCAGTCACGAACACGCCGCCAAAGTACGTCTGGTCGTGCCGCATCTCGATACTCTCGGCGAATTCAGATCCCGGGAAATGCCGGCAGATGAAGAGGTTTACGCCATTGATATGCGTACCATCGGAGCGTTGCGCCCGGATGGGACCGATCAACCGGCATACAAAGATTATTACGCGCCGTATCAGGCGGAGTATCACTATGCATCACTGGGATTTCTCACCGGCAAAACCATTCTCGGCGGCAAAATCAAAGATATTATGGCGGCACTGCAGCTGTTGAGATCTTCCGGTGTTGAACGCATCACCCTGGAAGCCCACGGCAACGGCTGTATTCCGGCATGGTTCGCCGCATTGTGCGCAAAGAATGTTGAGAAACTGGAGCTGCACGATCGCCCGGGATCATTCACCGAAGCCGGAAAACCGGAAAACCGGATGACCCTCGGCAATATCGCCCCCGGAATACTCCACCTGACCGATCTCTTCTGAACCTAAAGGTAATGTCCCAAATTTTGTGAAACTTCGACATCCAGATTTATGACAACTTTTATCGCCTTTGATAAAAAAACATTTGTTACATGTTTTGTCAATACGGCAAAAAAGAAAGCTCTGCTGCAAGCGGCGGATGCAGTGTGCGGCAAGGTCGTGTTTTGCAAGCGAGAAGCGAGGGGAGTGTACGACTGTACTCGACCCGAGCGGCGAGCGACGCAAGGCGCGAAAAAAGCCCGCAATGCGCCGCCGCAGGGAGATTTTCTGGAGTATTATCGGCGGATGCAGTGTGAGGCAAGGTCGTGTTTTGCAAGCGAGAAGCGAGGGGAGTGTACGACTGTACTCGACCCGAGCGGCGAGCGACGCAAGGCGCGAGATTGCCCGC
>JAFVZN010000044.1 GCA_017508135.1 Lentisphaeria bacterium
GCGACACACACTCCAGTTCTGCCCATAGGCGGCGATATCGCACAGCCGGGCGGGTTTTGCAAGCGAGAAGCGAGGGGAGTGGACTTGCGTCCTCGACCCGAGCGGCGAGCGCAGCAAGGCGCGCTCCGGCAAAGCGAGATCAACGCTCCACCACAGCGAGATCACCGCCCCTCCAACAACTCCTTTACAAAGTTCGGTTGGGCAAATGCTGCGGAGTGGAGCGCGCTGTTGTAGTAGCGGAGCTGTGAAGCAAGGGGTTCTTCAACTTCTCGCGCAGGTACAGTGATATCCCGGGCATCGGAAACAGTACACACTCCGATCATGCCGGTGGGATAGGTGGGAACACTTATCGCTCCGTATCCCACATATTTGAAGTTGGCACGGGAGGCGGTTATCAACTGTTTGACCAATTCCGGAAGAAGCCACGGTGATTCGGCTTGAGTCGCCGCCACACCTCCGGGGCGCAGGGCCAGTTTCAATGCGGCGTAGAACTCCGCTCCGAACAACGGTGCTCCCGGACCGCCGGGGTCAGTGGAATCAACTATTATAAGGTCGTAGAATCCCTCTTTACTGCGGATGAATTCACTGCCGTCGGCGATGTTGATGTTGACTCTCGGATCATCGTAACCGCAGGCAAGTTCCGGAAGGAACTTCTTCGCAGCAGCTATAACTTCGGCATCTATTTCGCAGATGTCGAGCGTTTTTATTTCCGGATGACGGGACAGTTCCCGCAGTACGCCCCCGTCTCCTCCGCCGATGACCAGCACCCGTTCCGGGCAGCCGTGGGCATAGTAGGGCAGGTGTGCCATCATCTCCTGATAGGCAAATTCGTCGTAACTTGTGAGCTGGATGATTCCGTCAAGCAGCAACAGTTTGCCCAGTTTGCGCGTTTCGTAGATTTCGATTTTCTGGAATCGGCTCTGCGTTTCAAAAAGTTTTTCTGTAACTTCAATGCACTGACCGTAGCCGCCGCCTGCTTCGATCACCCATTTTCCATCAAGTCTGGTCATAATCAGTCGAAGTCCGGAGTTTCGTCATTGATATCGCGTCCGTTCCAGCAGTAGGTACAGACTTTATCGCAGGGCAGGCCCATTGAAGAGATGAGAGATTCAAGTTTCTGGAACTTCAACGAGGTGAGGTTCAGTTCCTTGCGGATCTCTTCCACCATGGCTTCATATTTGGGCGAACCGTATTCGAGATAAGGCTTGATGACCTCATCGGAGACGTTTCCGTTTTCCAACCGGGCTATCGCGCGGCGGGCGGCGAGGTCGAGTTCACTGCGGGAGCGTGAGAAGTTCAAAAAGCGGCATCCGAAAATCAGCGGAGGACAACTGGAGCGCATGTGGATCTCTTTCGCTCCCCGGCGGTACAAGCGTCCGACAGTATCCCGGAGCTGGGTTCCGCGGACGATGGAATCATCGCAGAAGAGCAGACGTTTTCCGGCGATCTGTTCTTCGACGGCGATAAGTTTCATTCTGGCGACCTGTTCCCGGATCTTCTGGTTCGGCGGGGTGAAGCTGCGAGCCCAGGTCGGGGTGTACTTTACAAAGGCGCGGCGGTAAGGTTTACCGGCGGCATGGGCGTAACCGACGGCGTGGGCAATACCTGAATCGGGAATACCGCTGACGGTATCGATGTTTTCCAGCATGTCTTTATCTTTGGCTGCCATATCTTCTCCGTTGCGGTAACGGGCACTTTCGGTATTGATGCCTTCATAGCAGCTGGAGGGATAACCGTAGTAGACCCAGAAGAAACTGCACATCTTCATCGCCCGTCCGGGGGCACGGAGCTGCCGGACACCATCGCTGCTGATTTCGGCGATCTCGCCGGGGCCGAGTTCCCGGAAAAGTTCCAGATCGAGGTTCAAAAAGGCGGTGGTTTCCATCGTGACCGCGTAAGAACCGGGCTTTCTGCCGATGATCACCGGCGTTCTGCCGTAGCGGTCGCGGGCGGCGATAATGCGGTTGCCGGAGAGGATGAGGATGGAACAGGAGCCTTCGATCACCCGCTGGGCGTATTCGATACCGGCAACCAGAGAGTTACTGCGGGAAATCAGCATGGCGACAACTTCCGTAGGATTGGGTTCGCCGTCACCGGATTCCGCCAGATGGGAACATCCGGAAGCAAAGGCGAGGTCAAGTATTTCATCAGTGTTGTTGATTTTTCCCACCGTCACGATGGCGAAAGTGCCCAGCTGGCTGGAGATGATGAGCGGCTGATCTTCGGTATCGCTGATGACGCCGAAGCCGGTGTTGCCCTGAAATGCGCCGATTTCAGAGTCGAATTTCGTCCGGAACTGGGAGTTGCTGATATCGTGTATCCTGCGGTCGATCTTTCCGGATGGATTGGTGAAAGCCAACCCGCCGCGTTTGGTTCCCAGATGGGAATGGTAATCTGTACCGAAATAAACGTCACTGACACAATCTGACTTTGAAGCCACTCCGAAAAAACCGCCCATGAAAGAAAATCCTCTTTTGAAGAGCCAATTTTAAAAGTCCTCAAAAACTCTTGAGAATCACCGTTGTGATCTTGAAGCGGAGCGTTTTCGGCTGGTTAGTTGCTCCGCAGCCGCCTCAAACTGCCGCTTCGATCTCATCAACACTGATTTTTCAATCTCTTTTCGAATGGCTTTTGAAATTGCCTCGAATCCATTTGATATTCCGTCCGGAACGCTGTTTCAGACGGATTTTTATTTTACCATCGCTTAAATTAATATACAAAGAGGTATTTTTCAAGGGCTGGAAAATATTTTTGATAAAAAAAGAATTTTCAACTTGAAAAAATGGCCGGGAGGAGTTATGTTATATGACAAGCATCAAAAAGAGTTGATGGCTGCGGTCAAATATTCCACCGCCCGCGCCGGAGATGAATTTTGGTGAGGCGGTGCGTGAACCGGAAAAATCGCGTATCGCAGTGGATAGCATCAAGCTTAGTTTGGATGGCGTCACAGATCAGTTCCGGAAATGAAAATTTTCCGGGAAGGGTTGGTGTACGTTTCTTGTGTCGTATTCCGGAAAGAGCATCGGGCGGATTTGAACGCCGCCGGGTGACAGTGCGGGATGGATGCAGGCGATGGATGAACAAGAAAACAACAAAAACAAGTAATTTTTTCGGGAGTAAAAGAAAATGAAAGTAAGAGCGTCGGTGAAGCGCAGATGCGAATTCTGCCAGATCATCAAACGTCACGGTAAAATCCGGGTCATCTGTTCGCGGAATGCACGTCACAAACAGTGTCAGGGCTGACCGCAGTCAAGTCGTAAGAACAATTTTTCAACAAGTATTAACAATATAAAACAGGACAAATTGAATCATGCCTCGAATCATCGGTGTTGACATTCCTGGAAACAAGCGCGTTGAATATTCTCTGCGCTATCTCTATGGTATCGGCCCGGCCAAGGCGTTGGAAATCATCGCCAAAGTCGGAATCGACCGCAACCTCATGGCCCGCGATCTCTCCCCGGAACAGATCGCCCAGATCACCAAGATCCTGCAGGATGACCTGCTCGTCGAAGGTGACCTCCGCCGTACTATCGCTGCCGACATCCGTCGTCTCCAGCAGATCAACTGCTACCGTGGTATCCGCCACCGTCGCAATCTGCCGGTTCGCGGACAGCGCACCAAGACCAATGCCCGTACCCGCAAGGGTAAGAAAGTTACGATCGGTGCTATCCGTGACAAAACTCAGCGCCGCTTGGCCAGCAAGTAATGCTGCGTAACGGAAGTTTATACAGAGAATAACCATTTACAGAAAGAGATTTCAATATGGCTGAAGATATCAAAATCGCAGACGCCGCCGCTGAAGCATCTGCCGAAGCTGCTGCTCCTGCGGCTAAGCAGCGTAGCAAAAGCGGTCGCTACATCCCCAGCGGCATCGTTCATGTGCTTGCTACTTTCAACAATACCAAAGTTACTATCACCGACTTGCACGGCAACGTGATCAGCTGGTCCACCGGCGGAAAGAACGGTTTCAAAGGCTCCCGCAAGAGTACCGCTTACGCTGCCCAGCTTATCGCTGGCGATGCCGCCAAGAAGGCTCAGCTCCTCGGCATGAAAGAGGTTGAGGTCCGCATCAAGGGACCTGGCGCCGGACGTGAATCCGCCGTCCGCGGAATTGCTGCTGCCGGTTTGGAGATCAGCGTGATCAAAGATATCACCCCGGTCCCCCACAACGGTTGCCGCCCCCCGAAACGTCGTCGCGTCTGATGACGTGTGCTGTTTCGTGCCGCAGTCAAGGGTGACTGTGGCGTTTGGATGCCAATGAGTTGAAAACGTGTTCAATATTTGTGAACACAGTAAGTTTGGAGGATAGAGTTATGAATTCGTCAATCGGTTTCCCGATGCCCAAGTCGATCGTTGTCGATGAAGCTACCGAGACCCCGACTTATGCGAAGTTTACCGCCCAGCCGTTTCAGCGCGGCTTCGGTCATACTTTGGGAAATTCCCTGCGCCGGGTGTTGCTGTCATCTCTCGACGGAACTGCGATTTGTTCTGTCCGCATCGATGATGCAAAGCATGAATTCGATTCCCTTGAGAACGTCGTTGAAGATGTCACTGAGATCGTACTCAATTTGAAGTGCGTCAAGTTGAATCTTTTTTCCGCCGGTCCCAAGACTCTGGAAATTACCAAAGATAAAGCCGGTCCTGTTACCGCCGGCGACATCGTTTGCGACAGCACGGTCGAAGTTCTCAATCCTGAACAGGTCATCTGCACTCTGGATAAGGACAAGAAGTTCCATGCTGTTATCGAAGTGATGACCGGTCGCGGATATCTTCCCGCAGAGGAGAGTACCGCATCGCGCACCATCGGTACCATTCCGGTGGACTGCATCTTCAGTCCTGTGACTCATGTCAACTACCAGGTCGGTGCCGCCCGTGTCGGCGAAGAAACCGAAATGGACAGTCTGGAACTGGAGATCTGGACCGACGGTCGTATCACTCCGCGCAATGCGCTGGAAGAAGCGGCACGGATTCTCCGCGATCACCTGCAGCCCTTCATGGATTCGCAGATCCCGGAAAAACCTGTCGTGCTCAACGACGAAGAAGAAAAGTTGTTCAAGCTGCTCTCGCAGGATGTCGAGGTCCTCGATCTCTCTGTCCGCGCTATGAACTGTTTGAACAGTGCCAATATCAAATTGGTCTTTGAGTTGTGCAATAAGACCGAAAGCAAGATGCTCAAGTATCGCAATTTCGGTAAAAAATCACTGGATGAAATCAAAGAAAAAATCGAAAAGCTCGGTTTGGAACTGGGTATGACCCTCAGCGATCGGCTGCTCTCTGCTCTTGAAGCGGAAGCTGCCCGGGTCCGTGCCGATGCAGAGGAGAATAATTAATCATGCGTCATAAAGTTGCTACTTTCAAGATCGGTCGTACCGGAGCGCACCGCCGGGCGATGCTGGCCAACATGGTCAACAGTCTCTTGATGCACGGTGAAATCGAGACCACTCTGGTCAAAGCCAAAGAAGCCCGCCGTTTCGCGGAACGTCTGATCACCATCGGTAAGAAAGGTGATCTGCACAACCGCCGTCTGGCTTTCTCCAAGCTGCGGAACAAAGATGCTGTCAAACAGCTCTTTGACGTTGTCGCTCCGGAATATGCCGAGCGCAATGGCGGTTACACCCGCATCTACAAACTGGGCTTCCGTCGCGGCGATGCTGCTGAGATGTGCCTGCTCCAGCTGGTCAAGTAAGTTTGACTTACTGTTTGAAACTTTTATCAGGGTTTCAAAAATGAAAAATAATCACCGGTCATTTTTTGATCCGGTGATTTTTTTTATATGCAGATGGGTGTGTGGATGAAGAAAAATACCGGTTTTACAAATGTCAGCGGTAACGGGGACAGAGAAAACGGAACGCTGCCGGTAAAGTGCTCCGCGATTTTCCTGTTTGCTCTGGTGTGTGCGATTCTGTTTTTTATATCGGCAGTGTTGTATACGGGAGCTGAACTTGCTGTGAAATATTATGGCAAAATCTCGCTGCATCAACTCTTTTTTCATCTGTCGATACCGCTTGATCAGGTCAAGCATACGGAGTTTTTCGGGAAGGCACTTTCCGCCGTTTGGATGTGTGCCGCAGTGACGGCGGTGTTCTTTGTTGCGATGTACTGTGTGTTGTATCCGGTGCGGAATAAACGCTGTTTTAAAAGCGTGAAACAGGGGATGCTGGTATTGAGCGTGGTGGTGTTTCTGGCATCTGCGGCATTTGTGAATGAGTATATCCCGCTTGACGACTGGTATATGATTTTTGCAAGATCGAGTTTGATCGAGGAAAATTTTACCGCAGTGCCGCCGGAAAAAGTGCATTTCCCGGAAAAGCGCAATGTGATATTGATAATCGCTGAATCGCTGGAAGACAGCTTCAGCAATTCCGATGATGTCGGTGTGGATCTGATCCCGCAGTTGAGCCGATTGAAGCGGGAAAACCTCTCTTTCGGCGGCAGAGTGCAGTGCGATGGCAGCGGCTGGACGGTCGCTGCGCTGACAAATATTTTCTACGGAATGCCGCATCTGTCACTGCATGGTCAATTTTATGCGCAGGATAAAAACCGCCACAAATGGAAGATTGTATCAATATGGGATTATTTTCTCCATCACGGATATAATTGTGAATATATTCAGGGTGGGCATATCAGTTTTTCCGGCAAGGACAGACTCTTTGCCAGTCTGCCGCAGGTGAAGGTGACGGCATTTGAGCAGTTGAGTCAGGATGAGGTTTACAAACGTAACACGATGCCGTTTTCCTGGGGCGTCGATGATGAGGTGATGTTCCGTTCACTGCGGGCGGAGTGTGCGCGCATGGCGGATGCCCGGCAGCCGTTCTTTATTGCGGCGTTAACACTGGATACGCACGAGCCGATGGGATATTTGCCTCCGGATAAAGAGGGAAATCATAACAAAATCGGCGGTGAACGCTTTCAGTTGGCGTTGAAGCGTCTTGACGACAGATGTGCCGCCTTTGTGGAGTGGGTGAGATCACAGGAGTTCGGCAAAGATACGGTCGTGATCATTGTCGGGGACCATTTGAATATGGTCAATCAGCTCGGAGAGAGATGGAAGAGTTACGGCACATCTCCCGATGCGATGAAGAAGCGTTCGGCGTATAATTGTTTTATCGGTTTGGCGAAAAGCGGTTCTCTTCCGGAGCGTCCGTGGGCGACCTTTGATCTGATGCCGACGGTGCTTCACGCCGCAGGAGCGAGATGGGAGGGGGATCGGATGAATCTCGGAGTATCGCTTTTCGGTACGACGCCCACGCTGATGGAGAAATACGGCGTGAAATATTGCGACCGGGAGTTTCTTAAAAGGTCAGATAAGTATATGGAACTGGTGGAAATCCGGTAAGTTTCCGTGTTGTAGCTGCCGATGCAGTCGATTTTCCGGAGACCACGCCAAAATTACTTTTTGAAAATCAGAAATTTTTCTGCGCAAACAGTGATAAAAAACACTGTTTTTGAAAAATTATGGGATATCTGTGGGATAATATCGTTTTTTTGTTTCTTATCCGCTTGCAAAAAATAACTTTATGGAGTATATTATAAAAATTGTTGAGTATTTAAATTTTGTGCAAACGTAAATATATTACAGAACAGGAGAAAAAGAAATGTACGCGATCATTCAGACTGGCGGCAAACAGTACAAAGTTCAGGTCGGTGATATCATCGAGGTCGAAAAAGTCGGCGTTGAAGCCGGTAACGAAGTTGTTTTTGATCAGGTCCTCGCTGTCGCTGATGACAACGGCAAACTCAACATCGGTACCCCGATGGTCGAAGGTGCCAAAGTCACCGGTACCGTCAAAGATCTTTTCCGCGCCAAGAAAATCGTCGTTTTCAAGATGAAACGCCGCAAGAGCTATCGCCGCACCCACGGTCATCGTCAGGATCTCAACCGCGTTGAAATCACCGCGATCGCCTGAGGGGAAGCATAAATGCAATACGGAGCCAATGGTGCGTTGCTCGGTACTGAACTGCCGGGCATCAAGCTGGTAAATCGCGGCAAAGTCCGCGATGTCTACGATCTGGGCGATGCCCTGTTGTTCGTTGCCACCGACCGCCTGAGTGCCTTTGATGTGGTGATGACCACCGGTATCCCGCGCAAAGGCGAGGTGTTGACCCAGATATCTCTCTTCTGGTTTGACCTTCTCAAAGATGTGCCGAACCATCTGATATCTGCTGATGTTTCCACCCGTCCGGAGTTGGCTCCTTACGTCAAAGATCTGCAGGGACGTTCTCTTATCGTCCGCAAGGCGAAAGTCCTGCCCATCGAGTGCATCGTCCGCGGTTATCTGGTCGGCAGCGGTTGGAAAGATTACTGCAAGACCAAGACCGTTTCCGGCATCAAACTGCGTGACGGATATATGCAGGCATCCAAGCTGGATGAGCCGCTGTTCACTCCCTCCACCAAAGCGGAGCAGGGCGAGCATGACGAAGCCATCAGCTTTGAAGGTGTTGCCGACCGTATCGGTTTGGAGAAAGCCAACGCGATAAAAGAGCTTTCTCTCAAAATCTATACTGCGGCGCGGGATTATGCCGCTGAAAAGGGCATCATCGTTGCTGACACCAAGTTTGAATTCGGCGAGATCGACGGCAAGATCATTCTGGTCGACGAAGTGTTGACTCCTGATTCAAGCCGTTTCTGGCCTGCCGATCAGTATGAAGTCGGCACCAGTCCGGTGAGTTTGGACAAGCAGTATGTCCGGGATTATCTGGAATCTCTGGATTGGGATAAGAATCCCCCCGCTCCGGAATTGCCGGTCAGCGTGGTCGAAAAGACCGCCGGTAAATATCTGGATGCGTACCGGATGTTGACCGGTAAAGAACTTTGATCGTTATGCGATTATAAAGGCGGCAGAAATGCCGCTTTTTTATTTGCCCGGGATCGGATGGTATATACGGGGGAGTTTCCCGGATGCTTCGTTCGATGGAGAAACGCGAAGCTGTTGCATCTGTTTCCGGGCGTAAACGTAAAGAGCATAATTTGGAGTTGGAAATATGTTGGAAGTAATATCTTCTCTCAATTCAATGCAGTTGACCGTGCTTATCATCGGCGCGATATTGATCGGAATAAATAAAACTGCCATTCCCGGGCTGGGTGTACTTCCGGTGGTGATGCTGACGATGACCTTTGAAACGCGTATGTCGACCGGGCTGCAGCTGGGGATGCTGGCGATGGCGGATGTTATCGCTGTGATATATTACCGGCGCAGTGCGGATTGGAAGATCGTTTTGCGTTTGCTGCCGTGGGCACTGGTCGGTTTGGGATTGGGGTCACTGTTGTTGAACTTTGTCATTCCGCCGGGTGGGAATGTGATGCGCCGGGTCATCGGAGCGGTGGTGTTGGCGTTGATGGTGTTAAGTTTCATCCGCAAACGGCTGGATCCGGAAAAAATCCCTTCCGGCAAGGGAGTTGCCGCATTTTTCGGTATGCTTATGGGAATTACCACGCAGCTCGCCAACGCCGCAGGTCCCATATCGTCGATATACTTTCTGGCGATGAAGCTGCCCAAAGACAAGTATCTCGGCTGTTGTGCGTGGTATTTTCTGATATTGAACTGGATCAAACTGCCGATATTTGTGATGGAAGGCCGGATCACCTGGCATTCGTTCCAGCTTGATTTGTGTATGATACCGTTTCTGATCCTGGGCGGTGCATTGGGAATATTTCTGTTGAAGAAGCTGCCGCAGGCGATCTTTGAAGCGGTCATTCAGGTGCTGGTGGTCGTGGCGGCGGTGAAACTGTTGTGGTAAAAATGCGGCTGGATAAATTCCTTTCAGATGCCACGGCGTACAGCCGGAAAGAGTTGAAAACCATGATCCGCCGGGGGCAGGTCACGGTCAACGGCAGTGTGGTCAGGGGTCCGGAACAGCAAGTCGGAGAAGATGCGGCAGTTACGGTCAACGGAACGGAGGTCCGTTACCGGAAGTTTGTTTATCTTATGATGAACAAGCCAGCGGGTTTCATCAGCGCAACCGAGGATGGAAACGCGCCGGTGGTGACGGAACTGCTGCCGGAGGAATACAAACATTTTAACGTCTTTCCTGCCGGACGGTTGGATAAAGATACGCAAGGACTGCTGATATTGACCAATGACGGCGCATTCGGTCATCAGGTGACATCTCCGCGCCGTCAGGTGTGGAAACGTTATTTTGCCACGCTGGATCGTCCGGCGGAAAGTGCGGATTGTGCCGCCTTTGAGCAGCCGATGGATCTGGGAGATTTTATTGCTGCACCGGGCAGACTTTATATTTGCCGTAATGCAGCAGAGGTGTATGTGGAAATTGCCGAAGGAAAGTTTCATCAGGTCAAGCGTATGTGTGAAAAAATCGGCAAAAAGGTCGTAACTCTCAAGCGGTGCGCGATCGGCGGGGTGGTATTGGATGAAAGCCTCGGTTCCGGCGAATGCCGGGAGTTGACACCGGCAGAATTGGAACTTATCGTGCAGGGAACACTGCCGGAACTTGCAGTAACGGCTAAGGTGTGATATATTATTTTTGCGGCACGGATTTGTGCCGTTGAAGCAAAACAGCATAATCAAGGTGATGTTATGAAAAGTTTGATCGTCATTCCGGCGCGTTACGGTTCGAGCCGGTTTCCGGGAAAACCGCTGGCAGAGCTTGCCGGAAAGAAAATTTTGCAGCGGGTATGGGAAATCGCCGCGAGCGTGTGCGCTGCAAGAAAAGATTGTTCCGCTGTTGTGGCAACTGAAAACCCCACCGCGCCGGGGGAGGGCAGTGCCAAAATCATTGAATTTTGTGAAAGTGCCGGTATTCCGGTAGTGGTAACGCCGGACAGCTGCCGTTCCGGAAGCGACCGGGTGTGGGCAGTGGCATCGGCATTGCCGGAGGCTGAACGTCCGGAGGTGCTGCTCAATTTGCAGGGCGACAATCCGCTGTGTCCGCCGCAGTTTATTTCAGCACTGCTGGATGCGTTTGAAGAACATCCGGAAACGCAGGTGGCAACGCCGTATACCTGTTTGAGCTGGCAGGCGTTGGATGAGCTGCGCGAAGCGAAAAAGAGTTCACCGTTCTCCGGAACCACGGTCATCACCGGGAACGATGGCAACGCGCTGTGGTTCTCCAAGAACATCATTCCCGGTATACGCAAAGAAAAAGATCTGCGGGAAAAAATGGCGATGAGTCCGATCAAACGCCATGTGGGATTGTATGCGTATAAATTCGCGGCACTGGCGTTTTTCTCCCATGCCAATCTGGGATATTACGAAGGATTTGAACAGTTGGAACAGTTGCGCTTTATCGAAAACGGCATCCCGGTGCGGATGGTCGAAGTCGCGTATCCGGCGGGATACGATGCCTCCACCAGCGGCGTTGACAGTCCGGAAGATCTGGCGCGTGCCGAAAAGTTGATCGCTTCAGCAGGAGAGTTGTTGAAATGAGCAGTGTTACCAGATTGATCGTTGTCCGCCACGGAAATACTTTCAACAGCGGAGATGTTATTTTACGGGTCGGAAGTGCCACCGATATCCCGCTTACTGAAAAAGGTGTTCAGCAGGGCAATGCCGTCGGAAAAGATCTCGCTGACAGCGGAATCAAAATAGACCATATCTTTGCCGCACCGTTGCAGAGAACCATGCGCAGCGCGCAGGAGATCGCTTCACATTACGGCAATATGCCGGTGCAGAAACTGGAGTTCCTTACGGAATTGGATTACGGCATGGATGACGGTCAGCCGGAGGATGATATCGTTCTGCGGCTCGGGATCGTTGAATCCAACGGCAGTATTCAGGCGGAAACCACGCTGGATGAACTGAAAGAGGCAGGAAAAGCGGCACTGAAAAAGTGGGACAGCGAAGCCGTTTTGCCCCGGGCGTGGAAACACCTTGAACCGCGAGCGGAACAGTTGAGCCGGGATTGGGAGGAGTTCGGTGAGCGCATGGTAAAAGAGTTTGCCGGTAAAACGGTCGTCGCCGTGACCAGCAACGGTATCGCGCGGTTCTCCAAAGTTCTGCTTGCAGATGGCGGAGATGCCCTCGGAGGAAATTTGAAGCTTGCCACCGGAGCATACGGAGTGTATGTTTTTGAGGATGGCAGGTGGACGTGTGAAAAGTGGAATGTCCGTCCTTGAAAAAAGAAAAACAGGAGTTGTTGCAATGAAAAAATTTATTCTTCCCTTATTGGCAGTTTGCACCCTCGGAGCCGCAGAAGTGGCAACGTCGTGGAACAAGGTTTTTGAAAGCGGAAATCTGAACGATTCCGTGAAGTGGCGCACCCGGGTGACGGTCGGAGAAAAAGAAGGACAGAAGTTCATTCAGATCGGAAAGACACCGCAAAATGCGGGAAAGGATTTCGGATTCAATTTGCAGCAGGTCCCGGTCGAACCCAATACTTTGTATAAGCTGGTTATAACAGCGGAAGTTGAAGGTTCGGACACCGTGGAAGACCCGAAGGTCGTTGAGGCATTGCGGATGGGGAGTGCCAATAAGAGAAAAATCGGAAAGCCGCTCCCCGGATGGATAATCATGTATATCAATGACAAGGACAGGCATTATGCGTCAGAGATGCCGACATGGAGCTGTTTTTGCCGTAAAGGAAAATATGAGTATGTGCATTTGTTCTACACACCGGCATCCGCAAGAGCAGTTATCGTCAAGTGTCACAATTATGGAAACTTGACCAATGTGGTGAAGTTTTACAAGTTCACGCTGGAAAAGGTCGAGGGGAATGTGCGGAACGTAAACCCGGATTTTGCGGCGGGAGCGTATAATTGTTCCGGATACAGTTACGGCGGAAAGTTGTGGCGTATCGTGGAAGAGAACGGGAAAGCGTTGTTGAAGTGCAACGATTCCTGGGTGATGGGCGATCCGGTGCCGGTGAAGCCCGGAGAAAAGTATACGTTAACGGCGACAGGATCGAAATTCGGGAGCCGGGCAGCAACGGCGAGCGTGCTGTTCTTGGAAGGGAACAGTCCATTCAAGGGGAAAAGATCCAAGGGAGTGCTTGTTTTCAGCAAGGCTGATTTTGAGACTAAGAGCTTTCAGTTCACCGTACCGGAAGGGGTGAGCCGGTTGCGTCCCAGTTTGAGCCGGGGCAACTTTTCCGAAGTGAAGCTGACCTTGGAGCAGTAAAATTTGCAGCGGCGGCGTTCATGTTTCCCGAAATTTTGAAAAATTATGGGATATCTGTGAAAAAAAAGGGGATTTTTCAGATAACCGTATTGACAAATGAAAAAATGGTGATATATTAAGAAACATTACGATGCTCCGGCATAGCTCAGCGGTAGAGTAGGTGGCTGTTAACCACTTGGTCCTTGGTTCGAATCCAAGTGCCGGAGCCATTTTTATTGCTTGCAATAAAAATGGTGACAAACGCAGGAATCGCGGGATTATGAAAATAATCCCGTTTTTTTGTGTCAACAAAAAAAGAACCAGTTCCCCAACGGGGTGGTTCGACATCGCGCAGCGATGTGCGTGAGCGCAGCGAAGGCAATCCAAGTGCCGGCTTGTCCTCCGGAGCTTCAGCGGAGGAGGAAGCCATTTTTATTGCAAGCAAGTCGCTCGCTTCATTCGCCTGTGAAGTTTTCTCCCATCCTCCTGCGTTGAAGCTATGGCGTACGTGGGTTTCTGATCAAAACAATTCCGCCGAAATTTTGGGGAAGATGGTGAACGGGGAAGATAACCATTTTTTTTAAAGTTATCTTCCCCGCAAAGCTGTTCAGCAACAGCCGTTGGTGTTTTTACGTCAGATATCAGAGATATGCTGACGCATCGACCGGACGGAACTGGACTTTTTTCCAGATTCCGCCTGCGGCTTTGATGTTGTGGATCTTGACGACGATAACGTTTTCCTTGCCGGGACGGAGATCTTCCGGTTTGACTTTGATGATGAACGCTTCATCCCAGAGAACGCCGATATCGACCTTTTCGGATTCGGTGGAGTGGGCGCCGACCAGTTTACCGTTGATATAGACCCATGCCTGTTCATCCACGCCGTGGAAGAGCAGTTCCACAGTACGCGCCGCCCAGTCTGCCGGGATGGTGAATTTCGCTCCGTAGAAGCCGTATCCGACGTAAGGTCCGACCGGAGTGGTTTCAAAGCGCGCCGGAACCGGAACTTTCGTCCACTTGGAAAGGTCGAAACTTCCGGGCATCATATCCGCTTTCGGAATACCCTTGTTGAAGATATCCTTGCGGAATCCCCACTGGACGTTGAAGTCCTTCCAATCTTTGGCGGAAGTGTCCACTTTGGGGCGGGAAATCTGCTCCTCCGGGTTGGCAAGCGCGTAATCCAGTCGCCAGGAGAGCAGACTCATTTCGGTGGAACTCAAACCTTTATCGGACTTCCGCGCCGTATCGAACCGCAGATAGAACTCCTGTTTACCTTTGATATATTTGGTGATATTGATACTCTTTTTGGAGACGTTTTCGGCAAGCGGAGTATAAGTTTTATCATCAAAGGAGATGGAAACGCGGTTGGTAAGCCGCATCGGGCGGGCATTGACCGTGAAGGTCGCTTTGACGAAGTGGTTGTTTTTTCCGGCGTTGTATTTGCGGACGACGTAACCGGATTTCTTTCCGTTTTTGAGCGAAAGAGCCCACTTCGAGGGGCGCAGAGCGAGTTTGTGGAAACTTTTGCGGTCGATCTTTTTCGCCGTGAGTCCCGGGGCATCCACATGGAGAAATTCGCCGTTGATAAATGCCGGAAGGGTCTTGTATCCGCGCGCTTCAGTCGATGAAAGACCGACCAGACCGGCAAAACCGGTTTTGCCGTAGTTTTTGCGGAATTCGATTATCTCGTTGAGCTTCTGCCGCGCGGGGGTGAACTTGTTGGCTTTGAACAGGTGGCTGAATTCGACACAAAGTTTACCGTGCAGCAATCCGAGCCGGATGAATTTCACACGTTCAGCGTGGCGTTTATCCGGAGATTTTTCCGCAACGCGCAAGGCTTCAGCAAGAATTTTTTCCGGAACAGCAAATACTTCCGGAGTGTAATAGTCTGCCGCCGTATGCGCCGCCATAAAGCCGACACCGCCGCCAAGTGCGTGTTTTCTGGTGTACTCTATCCAGTAGTTGAAATATTTTTCCACCAGTGCCGCCGCCGGACCGAAGGCACTGTAATACTCCTTCATGATATCGGCGATGGTCATTTGCGGCTCGGCACCCAAACGCAAGTGCATATAAAGCATCGGTCCTTTGGTCGCCCAGTTTCCGCGCAGGGAGTCGTAGTCAAAACCTTTCATGCCGTTGGCGGCTGCGTGGCGGAGCATTTCGCCGCTCTGCCGGATGTCCAGCGCGGGAATGGCGTAACCGGTCAACAGATAATTGGGGCGGTAGTTCATCATGATACCGGTTTTGCCCCAGTTGTCCCAGGTACGCATGATGAGTTTGTGATCTTTTTCAGCCATCGGATAGTTACACGCCATACCGGAACCATAGGGAACGAATTTTCCGTACATCCAGGAGAGATCTTTTTCCACGGTCGGCGGCATGATGTAGTCCATGTACATCAGAATGGCGACTTTGACGTTGGGATTGCGTTTCATCGCTTTGGCACGGAGACGTTTTGCCAGATCGATGTAACGGTTGGTTGTGGAGTATCCGGCGAAACCTTCCGGCTGCGGAGCATCCAGAGCCATACACGCTTTGCAGCGGCAGAAGCCGCGGGTATCGCCTTCTCCGAGGCCGATCCATTCGCCGCCGTCCCAGACTTTTTCGAGATAGAACTTTTCCACATCGGGAGAAGATACGCACCAGCGGAGGCGGTTCGCGCCGGGGAAATATCCGCGTTTACCATCTTCGCGCATGGCGAACATGCCGGGGTTCTTCTTGACCAGTTTGGATGACCATTTGTCGATATGGGATGCGGGGGCAGGGGGCGGGCAGGAGTCACCTTCCTGATGGATGGCGAGGTAGTTGCGGAGATTGAGATAGTAGCTCTTCAAGGCATCCGGGGTGAAAGAGAGGATGTTGAGAGCCGGATGGTTCTTGGAGAAATTACGGATGTAAGCGTTGACATCGCCGCCGATGCGGTATTTGCGCCAGAGGAAGGCGGGTTTTCCGGAAAGAGTATAGTTTTCCGGAACAGTGATGCTCTTCCGTTCCGGGACGACAGTTCCGAGTTCGCCGGGCCAGAGCCAGCGGACACCGAGTTCGCGGTCGAGGAACTTGACCACTGCGTAGATCGGACCGCGCCGGGTGAAACGGTAAAAACCGTTGTCCTCCCAGGCGTTCTGGGTCGACTTGCGCGGTGCGCCGGGACGCGGTTCGTAAAAGAGCGGTGAGGAACTTTCGCCGCCGGCAAAGTATAAATTTCCATTTACAGCCTTGATCTGCCACGCTTCCATGAGAAACTTGTCGACTCCCATTCCGGCAGCGGCGGCGGCTTTGGTCGCGCCGATATAAATGCGGACACCGCGTTTCGGGGCGGCTGATTCTTTGACGATCTTCAACTCTGCGCCGGACGCATCTTTGATTCTGGAAGCGAACTCATTGGCGGCAAACATTGCCACTGCCGACGGCTGATCTGCGACAACGATGACCGCCTCCGCCTTGCCGTTTTTGACCAGCGTCAGCGGTTTGGCGATCAGCGACATCGCCGCCAGCATCGCGCAAATACAAAAAAATTGTTTCATACATACCTCCTGTTGCTGCATTGAAAATATTTTTTAACACCTTTGTTCATCCTTAATATAATATTGAACGAGGGCAAATGCAACAAAGAAGTGTATGTAATTTTCTCTTTTATGTATGTAATCTTATCACGCTGAACCGATGTTGCGTTGCGTTTTCCGGCGAAGGAAATGGTTGTTACCAGCTCTCTGAGTATATCTCAAAATATCCCCGCTCATGGGCGCACGCCGGACAGAAGCCCGGAGCTTCATTGCCGGTATGGAGATAACCGCAGTTGCGGCATTTCCACACTGCCGGATAAGCGCGGTGAAATACGGTTTCGTTTTCAACGTGCTTCAAGAGTTCGCGGTAACGCTTTTCGTGATGACGTTCGGAAACGCAGATCGCATTGAAGACTTCGGCGATCGCCGGGAAGCCTTCGGTTCTGGCGACCTCCGCAAAACCGGGATAAAGCCGGTGGTGTTCGTCGTATTCGCCATCGGCGGCGGCGGCGAGATTGGCGGCGGTATTGCCGATGACACCGGCAGGAAAGTCGGCACTGATCGAAACGGCGCCGCCTTCAAGAAATTTGAAAAAGCGTTTGGCGTGTTCTTTTTCCTGATCGGCGGTTTCGGCGAAGATCGCCGCGATCTGCATAAAACCTTCCCGGCGTGCCTGAGATGCAAAATAGGTATAACGGTTGCGCGCCTGAGATTCACCGGCAAAACTTTGCAGGAGATTCTGTTCGGTGCGGCTGCCACGGATCGAAAGCATGGGTGTATCCTCCATAGGGTTGCAATGTGCAATTATGCCCCCCCGGTGGATAACAGGTGTAAAAGTGCAGTACAAATTATCTTTTGCACCATGTCCCGGGGGGAGTGCGGGAAAGTTGTTACTTACCGGCTTCACCACTTCCGGTGTGGTCGGTAGTGTTACCATTGCCGGTGTTGGCATCGTGATTGCCGCCGCAACTGGCAAGCGCACCGGTTTTGCGGGCGGAACAGTTGGTGTCCGTGCAGTTCGTAGCATCACTGTTCTGTCCTTTTTGGTCTTTGGTCTTCTGCCGGACATGGTGGTGTGATTTCGTCCGGCACTTCTCTTTGGACGGGCACGGAACTACCTCGATTGCTTCTACTGCGACGAAATCATCGCAATCACCGCCGTTGCTGCCGCAGTTGCTGCCGCAGTTGCAGCAGCCGCCGATCACTCCGGCTCCGAGCAGGGCAAGAGCCGACAATAAGAGTTGTTTCTTCATAACATTTCTCCTCTTTTTTTATTGACAGCACCATGCCGTCAATCTCCTCTGGACGATGAATATACACGATTTTTTATAAATCTCAAGATGTCGGGGCCCATTTTAAATTTTGAATTTTTTTTGTTCTTACACTTGACAAAAACACGTTTGTTCGTTATAGTATACTCGTGTTCAAATCCTCCGGCAGATCGGGGATGGAAAATCATGAAAGGAGAACCTATGTTAAAGCGAACACTTGTGTTGACCGTGGCGGCAATGAGTTTTGTTCTTTGCGCCAATCCGATGGATTACTGGACTCCTCCGAAGAAAAAACTTATTGAATGCGGATGGAGTCAGACGATGGGTGTCGAACGGCTTTGTGCCGCAATCAAGGTATTGGAAAAACATACTCCTTATCAGGGCGTTGCCATCGCGTTGTGCGGTCGGGATGAAAAGGGGAAAAAGTTCGCCACCAACTTTATGTTCGGTCCCGAACACGATTCCGGTCGCGGCCCCAAAGTCGAACGCTGGAAATATGAGTACTTCAAAGAAGATATCGCGTTTCTGAAAAAGACCAAATTCACCAAGTTCACCGATAACTTCTTCTGGACCAACTCCCGCAGCGGCAACGTCGAATGGTCGGACGATCACGATTGGGATATCGTCTGCAACAACTTCGGCATCATCGCCCGTGTCGCCAAAGAAACCGGTGTCAAGGGTATCATCTTTGACGGCGAATTTTACGGCAACAAAAGCAAACCGATTTTCAACTTCCTCGAAAAAGGCCGCACCGCCGACGAAATGGTTGCGCTCGCCCGTAAACGCGGTCAGCAGTGGGGACGTGCCATTTTCAGCAACTATCCCGATATCAAATTGTTTTTGATCTTCAGCTTCGCGTGGAAAGAAGCCATGCGCGCCACGCCGGAGATGTCCTCCCTTATGATTCCCTTCCTCAACGGAATGTATGATGTTCTGCCGCCGACTGCCACTGTTATCGAAGGTCACGAACACCACGCCTACGGTGCGGCAACTCAGGCAGATTTCGCCCATTTGCGTACCGATATGGGTGAAGTCTTCATGCAGATGGTCGATAAAAAGAATATCAACAAATATAAACTTCAGACCCAGCTCGCCCCCGCTCTCTATCTTGACCCCTATCTCCGCCCCAACTGCGGCGACAGTACCTTTATGAAGCATCTGCGTCCGATGTTTGAAAAAGCTCCGAAACTTACCGTGTTCCGCCGCAATATCTCCCGCGCTCTGAGCATGGCAGACGAATACGTCTGGACCTGGGGCGAAGGCGGAAAATGGTATCCGCATAAAGCCATGCACCCCCATTGCCGCATCTTCTGGGAAGAGGCCAACCCCGGCGTTACCCGTACCGTCGAATCTGCGGCTGATCCGTTGACCTATGCCAAAGCTGTGGTCAAAGAGAAAAAGTTGAAAAATATCGCCTCTGACCCCACCATGTCCGCCGCTTTCATCCGCGACCGCCGTCCCAAATATTATGACTTCTGGCCGAAGAACGCTGGTTACGTTTGCGAAAAAGCGGTCAAAGGCGGCAGTACCGGTAAAGATGCCATCCGCATTGCCGGATGCAACTTCTTCACCTTGAGTCAGGATGTCAAAGTCAAACAGGATCAGCTTTACCTTATCCGTGCCCGGATGAAAAAGGTTAGCGGCAAGTCGGCGAAATACAACGTCCTTGTCAGCTTTGACGATCACCTCAAACGTGCCGGCTGGAACCGTACCACTCAGACCGTCCGCTTCGGTAAACCGGATAAAAACGGTTGGCAGATCGCTGAGATCGCGGTTATCGTTCCTGAAGATATGGTCAATATGCACATCCGCATTTGCGGTGGAAAACAGCATCCTGAAGATGCCGCCATTTTTGACCTCTTGGAAGTCTTCAAGGTCGACAACGGCCACTACGTTAAGTGATGTAGAATGAGCCGGTAATTGCGCTCGGAAGGGCGGCGGATAAGTTGGTGTGGCGTTGATCTCGCTGCGCCGGAGCGCGCCTTGCTGCGCTCGCCACTCGGAAGGAGGGACGGTGATCTCGCTGTGCCGGAGCGCGCCTTGCTGCGCTCGCCGCTCGGGTCGAGGACGCAAGTCCACTCCCCTCGCTTCTCGCTTGCAAAACCCGCCCGGCTGTGCGATATCACCGCCTATGAGCTGGGCTGGAGTTTGTGTCGCCTGACGGCGA
>JAFVZN010000001.1 GCA_017508135.1 Lentisphaeria bacterium
CCCCAGTAGGTTCCGGAAGGACCGTCACCGTTGTTGTCTTCAGTATATTGCAGCAGAATTGAGGTCAACTGCTTTATATTGTTCTGACAGGCGGCAACTTTTCCCCGGTTGCGGGCACTTTGCAGCGCCGGAAGCAAAATCGCCGCCAATATCGCAATTATCGCAATCACGACCAGCAATTCGATCAAAGTGAAATGGGCGTGTGCGGGGGACAAAGGAAACTTTTTTTCACGAGAAAAAAAGTTTCCTCTTTCCCCCGCGCCCCCTTTCTCTTTCAAAAAAAGCGGAGTGTTTTTGCTCCCGTTGGTCGCAAAAAGCGACAAAGTTTTCTGCGGAAAAAGCAACGAAGCACATATTTGACAAATCTTATTCACCGGTCCGATAAGGGTAAACGATCTCACCTTTGAAGTTTTCATTTTTCATCTCCCGTGTTTTTTATATATTTGTTCAAGTAAAACAGACATTGTTTTTTCAGCAAGCTGTTCGGCAAGTTTGCAGTCATCATGACTCAGATTCCAGTCGAACACCCCATCCGGCGCGCGATGGAGTTCAATTTCCGGAATCACCACTTCCGGGCGCTTGAATTCCGGATGAAGCCGGCAATACTTTTGAAAACCTTTCCAGTAATCGCACAGCAGTACGATGGCATCCGGAACCTCTTTGGCAAGGTACTCCGTCAATTCTTTCACCCCATCGGTGTCAGTGGTGAGTATGCGCTCCGGAGAATAATCCATGCCGGAGGATTTTAGCGCAATTACAAATCCCTCTACCGCCTCCCGGTAAGAGCGGCTGTCCGTTGAACCGCACAAAAGTGCAACTTTTTTCCATGGGTGCTGCTCGAAAAGTTTTTTGAACTCTTCGCACATCCCGGCAGTAATATCGACCGTTGACTGGGGATGATCCGGAGAGATTGCATGATTCCCGTGAACCACATAGGGTATTCTGTGCCGCTTGAGATAATTGAGATCCCTTTCATCGAGGTCGCCGTTCATGATGACACCGTCAAAATCATCGCGTTTTTCAAGCCACTCCCGGAAAGAATAATCTTCCTCAAAATTGCTCCCCGGAATAAGTTCAAATCCGTTTTTTATGGCAATATTCAACAGATGCATCATTGAAATCGCTGAAACCGCCAGATTCCTTTTGGAGTAAAAGTAAGCAATCCGGTGATACAATCCGGAAGATTTGCTCTGATTTACATAAGTTCCGCTGCCGTGGACAAAGTAGATGTAATCATGTTTTGCCAGATATTTGAGCGCGGTCGTCGCCACCTGTCTGCCGACACCGTATTTCTGCGCCAGTTCACGGATGCTTTCAATTTTGCCGTTTCCGGAGTATTCTCCATTTTTTATCCGCCGGATTATTTTCAAGGCAAGCTGCTGATGATTCAAGCGTTTCATATCAATACCCCTTAAAAGTGCCATGACACTTTTTTAACATCATGACAGTTAATATGACACCATTATGCTGTTTTGTCAAGTGCTGTTTTACAAGAATATGGAAAATTATCTGTATCCGGTGAAACTGCGCACGCAGTTTAAATTTTTTGGTGTTGTCTCATTTTTCTTCTTTACAACTTTTCAAGGAACTCTTTTATTTTTTGGAAAAATCCGGGCGTCTTGTGAAAAATATCATTGTGTCCGGCATCTTCCCGGTAAAATTTCCTGACGGGAGCTGCCGATGATTCAAACAACTTTTCGCCGTTGCGGATGGGAACGATCTTATCACCCGTTCCGTGAAAGAGCAGCAGCGGGATGCGGCACTTTTTCAACCGTTCCGCATTGGGAAACTTATCAAACGGCACAGAGAAAGGCAGCACCACCTGCGCGGCGGAAGCAAAGCCGGAAACGATGACCAACGCTTTGACCTGCTCTTTCGCCGCAAGATAACACGACGGCCCGCTGCCGACGGAAAATCCCATGACCACGATATCACCGGGAGCGATCTTCTCTTTTTCAATAAGATAACGATACGCCGCATCAATATCTTTGTACGCCTGAACCTCCCCCGGCACACCGGTAGAGTTGCCGTATCCGGCATAATCATACGCCATCACCCCGTAACCGCGGGCGATAAAATCTGCCAGCAGCGGCTTTACCCAGGCAAGTATTTCACCGTTGCCGTGGCTGTAAAGTATCACCGGCATACCGGCGCGTCCCCGGTGAAAAAATGCATCCAGTTTTTCACTTCCGGAAGAGAGTGTGATATTGCCGCTTTTGGGATAGCGGTAAGTTTCACTGTTTCCGTTGGGAAAGAGGATTTTATCCATGGCAAGCACCCCGGATGCATACAAAACCATGCATCCGGTGATGATATACACCGGCATCCGGAAATAAACCTTTTTCCAGACCGCCGCCACGGATATATTAAAACTCATTTTCTGATTCCGGCGATGATGGCATCCGTCATCTCTGTCGTCGTCGCCTTGCCGCCGATATCAGGAGTGACAAATTTACCCTCTTTGAGTACCGAGCATACCGCATCCATCAACACATCGGCAGAAGCGTTTTCCTTGAGCTGTTCCAGCATCATGGCGATCGCCCAGAAAGTACCGACCGGATTGGCGATGCCCTTTCCGGCAATATCCGGAGCGGAACCGTGAATGGGTTCAAACATACTGGGATATTTACCTTCGGGATTGATGTTTCCGGAGGGGGAGATGCCGATACTGCCCAGCATCGCAGAACCGAGGTCGGTCAGAATGTCACCGAAAAGGTTGCTGGCAACGACCACTTCCAGCCGCTCAGGATGCATGATGAAATATCCGGCAAGAGCATCGATGTGCATCTGGCTGGATTCCATCTGCGGATACTGTGCCCGCACTTCGTCAAAAATCTTGTCCCAGAAGACCATGGAGTGATTGAGCGCGTTGGATTTGGTCGCACTCAGAACTTTGGTCATATTGTTGGCCTTGGCATATTCAAAGGCGTAACGGATGATCCGGTCAGTACCTTTGCGGGTAAAGATGGCATTCTGGATGGCTTTATCTTCAGTGGTTTCGCCCTGTCCGCAATATTCACCTTCGGAGTTTTCGCGGATAACGACAAAGTCGATGCTGTCATTTTTCAAGGGGGAATTCAAGCCCGGCAGCAGCTTGATCGGGCGCATATTGACATACTGGTCAAAACCGGTGCGGATGGGAAGCAGCAAGTCGCGCAGAGAAACGTGATCCGGAACTCCGGGGAAACCGACGGCTCCGAGCAGAATGGAATCGCAATCCCGCAAGATCTCCATGCCGTCGACCGGCATCATCCGTCCGTGTTCGAGGTAATAAGCACAACTCCACGGCAGGGTGTTGTACTCAAATTTGATGCCGCCGTGCTTTTCAGCAAGAGCGTTGAGAACGCGGACACCTTCGTTGATGACATCAACACCGATGCCATCACCGGGAATGAGATTGAGACGGTAAGTTTTCATAATACAAATATCCTTATTTTGATTTGGTGAAACGCAGTTTTACTTTTATCGGGCGGTGGTCGGAGGCAACCGGTTCGTTGCCGACCTCATACGCGACTGCTTCAAAGGCATCTTTGGGAGAAAAGGCTATAAAGTCGATCCTCTTTTTCGGCTTCGATGCCGGGAAGGTCGGAGTGTTGTCTCCGGTGATACGCCATTTTTCCTGCAGCAGTTTGATCGCGGCGGAATCCGGTGCGGCATTGAGATCTCCGGTTAAAATTGCCGGGTACAACTGATTTTTTTCCACATAGTCCAATATGTACTTCAACTGGATGCACCTGATGTCGGCACCCGGGATTCTTATGGGGGCAAGATGAGTATTGACAAAATAAAAAATTCCGTAAGGAGAGTTTACTTTCAGCACCATTGCCTTGCGGGGTTCCTGTTTTGCCTTGTTGGGAAGTTTAAGTTCCGCGACCGGTTCGGTCTTGAATTTGGAAAGCGTTCCGATTCCGTATTCAAAATTGCTCCGGCGCAACGTGCGGCAGAAGCGTACATCCATTGCCAGCTGCCGTCCGGCAACTTCCAGCGGTGAAGGATTTTCGTTATCGTATTTCCGTACCTCCTGCACTCCGCAGATATCGCTTTGCAATCTGCCGAGTGCCCGGATGGTTCCGCCGACATCTTTCCGCCGGTTGATGGTACTGAATGAGCGGATGTTGTAACTTGCCACCGTGAATGCATTATCTTCTGCGCCGGCATAACTAAACATCAGCGATGACAGAATCAGGATCGCCCAATGTGATTTTTTCATCTTAAAACTCCTTTTCATCTTAAAACTCCGTTAACATAAAATTTCCGGCATGGCGAGCAGTCCGAATGGAACCAACTGCCGCTCCGGGTGTTCGTAAACTTTGTGCTGATGCGGTCCGGTACGGACGGGCCACTTTTCATTCAGGTAAAATGGTCCGAGCGCATTGCGGCGGTGTCCGTAAACGGTTATCTCCAACATGCATTTCCCGACGGGAAGTTTCAGCTGATACGGCGGCCACGGCAGAAGCTGTTCCGCATTGCCGTTGACTTTGACTCCCAGCAAAGCTCCGCGCCACTTGCCGATTTTGAAAAGTGCCGGCGCAGGATTATTCACCGTAAAACGGTAGGTTATATTCCCGGCGAAATTGGGCAGAAGCTGTTCGCACACATCGCCGCAGAACAATGTTTCCGGCAGAGCAGTTATCGTATCGGTCCCCCGGACTCCGAAGTTTCCGGAAAGATAGATCGTTTCCAAGCCGCGCTGACCGCAGTTGTAAGAGGTAAACAGTTTCAACACGTTTTCCCCGTCTTTCAGCATGGATACCGGGATCCGGATGCCTTGAAGCACCTCTTCCATCCAGAAGCCGTTCTTCTCTGCCGCCAGCGGGATACCGTTGAGTTCAAAGGTGTAGAGTTCCGGATGTTCGAGAAAAAGCGTGCAATCCTGCGCCGGAAGTGTTTCACAGGAAAAGGTGTAATTCAGTTCAAGCGCGGCACTTTGCCACTTTTTGTTTTTGTCCCACCGCCACGGCTGCGCCATCAGACCGCCCCGGGGCGCAGATCCGAGCAGTGAACGAAGTTCGTCGTCAACCAGCAAGATGTAATTGCTTTCATGCCATGCACCGTTGTCGATTCTCCACGCGGCGTGATCGAGGACAAGTTTGTTCTCTTCCGAAAGGGTATACTCCATTTCACATTCCGGAATGACAACCGTATCGGCGGCAGTTTCCGTTTCCGGAGCTGTGGAGTCGGCAATATTCTCCTGACAAATGACAAAAAGGCGGCTTTGCAGTTCGTCCAGTGAGGTTGAGAAGCGATACGCTCCATCTTCATAAGTGTACTCAACTTCCCATACTGCACCGGAAACCGGATCAAGTTCGTACACCTGCCCCCGGTCGGCAACGGACAATGCAACTTCGACTTCCGGATAAGCAATATTGCGGTCACGCACCATCGGAGCTTCTTTGATCGCCGTGGTGAACGGCATGGAGGTGTTGCACAGCATAAAAGTGTACCCCTGCTCAATCTCAGCAAGACGGTAGAGCACCGCATGCGCCTCTTCTCCTTTGGATACGATGGAGACCCGGCGCGGTATCACTCTGCCCGTATCTTCCATCGAAACGGGCACAAACTTTTTGAAAACCTCTTTTGCCCGCTCCGAAGGAACTGCATCCACAAATTCCGGAGGAGTTCCGAGATAGAACACTTTTCCTGTAAATTTGTTCAGCAACTCCAGTGTCGTTGAACGTATCGTCCGCAACGCCGGAACCAGCACCATGGAATAGGCAGCTTTTCCCAGAATAAATTTCTCTTTATCCACCGAGCCGAAGCGGGAGATGTGTTCTTCGTCACCGAAATCAAAATCCAGATGTTCCCGCAGCAGCGCATTGGTAAGATCGCTGTGCGCGCGGTCAAGGAGAGCCACCTGTTCAGAATAGAATCCGTCCATCGCCTTGGTTCCGGGCTTGATCTGGCGGCGTTCCCGTTCCGCATCGGTTGCGGGAATATCCTTCACCAGCACCGACCAGACCGATTCCACCGGATGGATGACCAGAATGTCTCTGATTTCATCGCCGGGAACAAGCACCGCACTCAAACGTCCGAAGTAATCTTCCACGACCTGATACTGTTCATACCACGGAGAGTGTCTGGAGATGCTCGCCGGATAATCGCGTTTGGCTTCAGCTTCCATGGAGTACCACGCCAGATGCAGACACCGCTGGTTCACACCGAGCGCGAACTGCCAGTCGCACAACGCTTTGTGTCCGAAGAGCGGGAAATCCCATCCGGTACAGGCGTAACTTTCAGTCATCACCCGTTCCCGTCCGAACTGCCGGGCGGCGGAGGTACACTGTTTTACGGTATTGAACACGTTCCAATGCTCCGTAAGTACATCGACACCGGGGATTTGCATGTGTTCATAAAAACGCATGGCACTGCCGCAGTAAAGAGCCTGCCCGGAAAGATAATCTTCCGCCAGCGTGTGCCCGGTCATGGGCAAATCGTGTTCTCCGCACCAGCGGCCGATGACACCGGTGAAACTTTCAGTAAACAGCCGGGTGATAAGGTCGTAATAGTCGTGCCGGACACGGGAGACTTCATGTTCCCGGAAGAAAAAGAGTTCCGGCAGATCATCAAGCAGATCGTAACCGTAAGACTTGGCAAACTCCTCCGGGATCGCCGTCGTCCACGGCATACTGAGAATGACATCACCGTGGATATAGCAGGGTTCATCGGAGAATATTCCCGGAACCGATTTGCCGAACTTATCCGCATAACGTTTGAAATACTCCTCATGGGTAATGTTGACGAACTCCTGCACCGCCTCCGGATTCAGGGTATCGAGATAAGTTTCGCCATTGTACCAGCTGGAGCGTTCCATATACTCCCAGTAGAAAGAATAAAAATCCCCCTTTGGAGTTTCATCATCCGCAAGCCGCCGGGAGCGGAGCAGACGGTTGCCGTCAGTTTCAAGTTCAAAACGTGCCAGAATCGTACCGGTTTCCGGGGCATCGCCCTGACAATATTTCAATTTGCGCATCTTGAAACGGTCATCTCCGGTAACGATGCCGCCGGCAGCACCGGAGGGCCAGCGGTCTTCATCATAAAGCCACGCCTCCATCCCCTGTTTTTCAGCTTCATCGATACAGCTGGAAACGCACTCGAACCAGCGTTCCGAGAGATAAGGAGTATCCAATCCGGTGCGGGAGTGCATATAAAAGCCGCCCAGCCCCATCTTTTTCATCGTCCGTATCTGTTCCCGGAGTTTCTCCGGCTCAAGGACAGCGTTCCACGCCCAGAATGCCGCGCCCCGGAGCTCACTTCCCGGAGAGCGGAAATTTTTCAATAATTCATTAAGCATAAAAATCTTACTCCATTAAAGCAGCATCTATCTTGACAATGAGTTTTCTCCGGACGGAACCGGCTGTTCCGATTTGCGGCTGATGCGGTTCTCCCGGGTAGATCAGCAGAAAATATCCCGGCTCAAGTCCGACATTCACCCCCGGTGCAGTTTCATAAAAAACGCAGTCGTTCCCGGCATCGTAAGCACTGAGCTGTTTCAAATCACAGCTGTCCGGACGGCACAAAATGGTCTCTTCGCCATCCAGCGGGATATGGATGTCGATAAACTGCCGGTGTGCTTCATATTTTCCGCTTTCGACGGGCGCAAGTTTGGCATCGACCAGATTCACCCGCAAAGCGGGACCTGCCAGCTCATAACTGCCTGTTTCCGTATCTTCGGTAAGCCCGGCAAAAAAAGCGGAAAGTTTTTCCCAAACTTCCGGTGCCAGAGCCGCATACCGGTTGAACGCTCTCATACTGTCGCAAATCATAATAAAAAATCCTCAATAAAACGATATTGTGTTGTTTTTTTCAATATAGCACTGAAATTATCTCTATTCAAGGCTTGAAATTTAAACGTTCGGGAAGTATTTTATATTAATGTATTGTATTAATCAGGAAATCTTACATATATTTCAGAAAGGATATTCCATGAGCGAAGAACTGCAAAGCCTTTTGGAGAAGATCAATGCTGACGGTGTTCAGAAAGCCGAAGCTGAACGCGACCGGATAATCGCGGATGCGGAAAAAGAAGCCGCAGCTATTATCGCCGCCGCCAGAGATGAAAGCGAAAAACTTAAAGCTCAGGCGCAAGCTGATGCCGAAAAATTGCAGCAGCGCGCCATCTCCGGTGCCAGACAAGCCGCCCGGGACATCATGCTTCAACTGCGTACCGAATTGAATTCCCGCTTGACTGCCGCCATCGGCAATGCGGCGGCGCAGGCGTTGACTCCGGAATTCATGGCTGCGCTCATCAAGGAGCTGACCACGGCGTTTGCCGCCTCTCCGGACACCGAACTGACAATCCAGTGCGCGGTAAAGGACCGTGCCGCATTGGATGCCGCATTGAAAAATGCTCTGGCAGGAACTTTCAAAACGGCTCCGGAGATCTTTGCCTCAGCGCATCTCTCATCCGGAATGCAGATCGAATTCAAAAATGACAACGCCTGTTTCGACTTTTCCGGAGATGCGGTAGCGGACCTGCTCACCGCTTATGCCGGAGCTCAGATGGCAGAGATATTCAAGGCGTGACAATATCATGTTTTACGGTTTCTTCTGCGCAACATTACCGGAACTTGTCTGTGGAACTCCGGCAGAAATTTCCCTGAAAGAGTTTGATGACATGGTTCAGAAAGAGCTTTCAGCAAAACGTTTTGCCCAGCTTGTTTCCATGGATGGTGACGAAGAGAAAGATATGCCGGAAATATACCGGGAATTGCGGAAATTTGACCATTTTCTCAAGCTGCGTATCGCAGAAAAACGGGCGGAAAAACTCAACTGTGAGACGGAACTCCCCACCCCGGAAGAGATCCATACCGAAGTCGATTTTGCCCTGCCCGCAGCTGCCAACGCTGATGACCCGCGGGAACGGGAACTTCTGGTGGATAAGATCCGCTGGATGAAGATCGATGATCTGGAAGGTTGTCACAATCTGGATTTCACCACATTATGCGCCTACCGGCTGCGGCTCGATATGCTGGAAAAATACCGCAAACGCAGCACCGGCGACGGGAACAAAGTTTTTGAAGATACTGTCGCCCGTCTGGCGTCTCCCATCGACAGGATGTAATTTTTACGAGGAGGTTTAAAAAATATGGAGCAGGAAAAATTCTTTGAAAGGATCGTCGGCGTCAACGGCAATATGATCACCGTTGAATACTCCCGTCAGGTGATCCAGAACGAAGTCGCTTTCGCGGTCATCGGTGACTCCCGGATCAAGTGCGAAGTCATCCGTGTCAGGGGCAGATACGCCGACTTGCAGGCATTTGAAAACACCAACGGTCTCAAAGTCGGTGATCTGGTGGAATTCACCGGAGAACTGCTCAGCGTAGAACTCGGTCCCGGTCTGCTGGCACAGGTTTACGACGGCTTGCAGAACCCGCTGAAACTTCTGGCGGAACACTCCGGATTCTTTCTCCAGCGCGGCATCTATCTGCGCGCTCTCGACCGGAAAGTGAAGTGGCACTTCACCCCCTCCATCCAAGCCGGCATCACCCTCCGCGCCGGTGACCGTATCGGTTCCGTTCCGGAAGCGAACATCACCCACTACATCATGCTGCCGCTGGCGTGGAAAGGCGAATGGACCATCGAATCCGTCACAGCAGAAGGCGATTACACCATCGACGATATCATGGCGGTCGCAGTCAATGCCTCCGGAGAAAAGCGCAACGTCACCATGACCCAGTTCTGGCCGGTGAAAATTCCGATTTCCGACTATGTGGATAAAATCCTTCCGGAAAAGCCGCTTATCACCTGCCAGCGTACCATCGACACCTTCTTTCCGGTGGCGATCGGCGGAACCTTCTGTACTCCCGGTCCCTTCGGAGCCGGAAAAACCGTTCTTCAGCACGCCATCAGCCAGAACGCGGAAGCTGACGTGGTCATCATCGCCGCCTGCGGTGAGCGCGCCGGTGAAGTTGTGGAAATACTCCGGGAATATCCCGATTTGAAAGACCCCCGTACCGGCAGAAGTCTGATGGACCGTTCCATCATCATCTGCAACACCAGCAGTATGCCGGTTTCCGCCCGTGAAGCCAGCGTTTATACGGCAGTGACTCTGGCGGAATATTACCGCCAGATGGGGTTGAACACTCTGCTGCTGGCAGACTCCACCAGCCGCTGGGCGCAGGCTCTGCGCGAGATGTCCGGACGGTTGGAGGAAATTCCCGGCGAAGAAGCGTTCCCGGCTTATCTGGAATCTCTTATCGCCAGCTTCTATGAACGCGCCGGATTGGTCAAACTCCGCACCGGAGAAACCGGTTCCATCACCATCGGCGGTTCACTTTCCCCTGCCGGAGGAAACTTTGAAGAGCCGGTGACACAGGCGACACTCAAAGTCGTTGGCGCATTCCTCGGACTTTCCCGTGAACGTTCCGATGCCCGCCGTTATCCGGCGATCCATCCGCTGGATTCGTGGAGCAAATACCCCAGCGTGGTGAATGCCGATGACCTCAATTACGCCAGGCAGATACTCCGCCGCGGTTCCGATGTCAACCAGATGATGAAGGTCATCGGTGAAGAGGGAACCAGTCTGGATGATTTTATCATCTATTTGAAAAGCGAATTTCTGGACTACGTTTATTTGCAGCAGAACACCTTCGACGCGGTCGACGGCTCCACCAGTGCCGAACGCCAGCGGATCATGTTTGCTGATGTGGCAGCGGTGCTGAAAGAGAACTTCCATTTTGAAGACAAGGAAAGTGCCCGCACCTACTTCCTCGAACTGCGGCAGCTCTTTCTCGACCGTAACTACGAACAACCGGACAGCAGCGATTACCGCGCTTTGAGTGACCGGATCAATGCAAAAACAGCGGAAGGAACCAAAGCCAATGCGTAAGGTATACCATCAGATAATCCGTATCTCCGGCAACGTCATCACCGTCGAAGCCGATAATGTCGCCTACAATGAACTTGCCGAAGTGACCAGCGCAAGAGGAACCTCTCTGGCTCAGGTCATCCGTCTTGACGGCAGAAAAGTTTCCCTTCAGGTCTTTGCCGGAAGCCGGGGTATCGGAACCGGCGATCAGGTGCGCTTTCTCGGCAGAGAGATGACCGTTTCCGGTTCCGATGCGCTGTTGGGACGGGTTTTCAACGGTCGCGGAGCCGCCCGGGACAACCGCCCGGATATCACCGATGAACTCATTCCCATCGGAACGCCGTCAGTCAATCCGGCGAAACGTATCATTCCCCGCAACATGATCCGCACCAACATTCCGATGATCGACGTCTTCAACACGCTGGTCGAATCCCAGAAACTCCCGATCTTTTCCGTCGCCGGAGAACCGTACAACCAACTGCTTTCCCGCATCGCACTGCAGGCGGAAGTCGATGTTATCGTCCTCGGCGGCATGGGGTTGAAGTACGATGATTACCTCACTTTCAAACGGACACTGGACGAACACGGCGCACTTTCCCGTACCGTGATGTTCATCCATACCGCCGCCGACCCGGTGGTGGAGTGTCTGATGGTTCCGGATATGTCACTGGCAGTCGCCGAAGCCTATGCGCTTAAAGGCAAACGGGTCCTGGTCCTGCTGACCGATATGACCAACTTCGCCGATGCGCTCAAAGAGATCGCCATCACCATGGAACAGATCCCGGCGACCCGCGGTTATCCCGGCGATCTGTACAGCCAGCTTGCCAGCCGCTACGAAAAAGCGGTGGACTTTGACGGTGCCGGAAGTATCACCATTCTGGCGGTGACCACCATGCCCGGTGACGACGTGACCCATCCGGTTCCAGACAACACCGGTTACATCACCGAAGGGCAGTTTTATCTGAAGAACGGCCGCATCGAACCTTTCGGTTCGCTCTCCCGCCTCAAGCAGAATGTCAACAGCCGTACCCGGAGCGACCATCGCGCCATCATGGATGCCATGATCCGGCTTTATTCCGACTTCCGCAGTACGCAGGAAAAGCAATCCATGGGATTCCGGATGTCGGCATGGGACAACAAACTGCTCAAGTACGGTAAGCGTTTTGAACAGGAGATGATGGATCTTTCGGTCAACATCCCGCTGGAACGGGCGTTGGATCTGGGCTGGGAGATCCTCGCCGACTGTTTTGATCCGGCAGAAGTCAGCATCAAGACCGACCTCATCGCAGAGTATTGGCCGAAAAAGAGTTGAACGGCAGCATGGCAAAGATAAAGTATACCAAAACTGAACAGAAAAATCAGCAGGATGCGTTGAAGCAGTTTCAGCGTTTCCTGCCGACGTTGCAGTTAAAAAAACAGCAGCTTCAAGTTGAAGTCCGCCAGAGTTTGGACCGGCTTTCCGCCAATCAGGAAGATATGCGGATACTGCTGGAAAAACTCTCGCATTTGTTCACCTTTTTCGGAGACGCGCAGGAGGCGGAGTTTTTTGCCTCTCAAGTCGAAATAAAAGAGGTCATTTCCGGCAGTGCCAACATTGCCGGTATCACCATTCCGGTCTTTGAAAAAGTCGAATTTTCTCCGTTGCAGTGGGATCTGCTTTCCACCCCGTGGCATACCGACGAATGTATTGCCGCACTCAAGGAGATGATCTCTCTCCGCGCTGCAGGAAAGATTCTGGAAAAACAGTATGCGCTGCTGCTGGCAGAACTGGTCACCACCACCCAGCGGGTCAATCTTTTTGAAAAGGTCAAAATACCTGAATGTAAAGAGAACATCCGCCGCATACGCATTTATATGAGCGATCAGGAGACCAGTGCCGTCGCCCGGAGCAAGATCGCCAAAGGAAAAGGAGCCGCCAGAGATGGACAAAATCAAGATTGACGATATCGAATTTTCCGGCAGTACCATTGAGATGCTGCAGGGAAAACTGTTGCTTATCCAGGGGAGAAACGGTATGCTCGGCTGCGGATATTTCAACGTGGAAACTGCCGACAAACTCAACTCCGCCATGGCAATAGTCACCGGTGTCAAGTGTTACGATGACATGCTCACTCAACCTGTGGTGAAAGTTTCTGCCCGCGCGGCAGAATACGGTGTCACCATCGGAATTTCCGGCAAAGAAGCTCTGCTGTTGATGAAATAGGTTACCTTCAAGATGAATAACGGGGAAATCAAATATCTCGACCGGCAGACCGGAAATATCATAACTGAAGCGGTGATGGGTGACAAAGCCTTGCGTTTTGCCTATGAAACTTTGCTGGGGCGCACATTGTGGCCGATACTCTTCGGCGGCAGATTTGTTTCGGCACTGATGGGCAGATACTACGACTCGCCGCGTTCACACAAAGTGATCGCCAAACTTATTGCCATTCCCGGATGCCATCCGGAGGAAGCGGAATTTCCCGCGGACCATTACACATCGTTTAACGACTACTTTTCCCGGAAGTTGAAACCCGGTGTCCGTCCGGTTGCAAACGAGCCGACGGCGGTGGTTTCCCCCGCAGACGGAAAGCTGCTGGTACACACGGAACTCTCTCCATCGGACCCCATTCCGGTAAAAGGAGCCAGGCGTTCCATCAACGATCTCTGCCAGACCACGCTCCCGGATACGCCGCTGACCGTGGCTGTCATCCGTCTGGCTCCGGTGGATTACCACCGTTACCACTTTCCCTGCGACTGTACACAAAAAGAGGCGACACAGATCATCGCCGGGAAATATCATTCGGTAAACCCGATCGCACTGCTGCGCCATCCCGATCTGTTCGTGGAAAACACCCGCCACATCACCGTGCTGGAAAATCCGCAATGCGGTATTTTCCGGATGATCGAAGTCGCCGCTTTCGGGGTCGGTTCCATCATCCGCAGTGCCGAAGGGAAACATTTCTCTAAAATGGATGAAAAAGGCTTTTTTAAATTCGGCGGTTCCACCGTCATCCTGGTGTTCAAAGCAGGAAAAGTAACTTTTGACAATGACCTCATAACCGCATCCGCCAATGGAATGGAAACAGCGGTCAAATGCGGTTCGCGTATAGCAATTTTAAAAACTGACAATATGGAAGGTTAAAACAGAAAAATGGATCTCAGAATCAACGACAACTTCAGCGGAAACGACTACATTTCAACAGAGTTTCTCCGGAAACTGCAGCTGGCACGTTTGCAGACGATGGTCAAACACAGTTATGACAATGTGGAACTTTTCCGCACCCGCATGGATGAACTCAAAGTGAAGCCGGAGGATATCAAGACCCTTAAAGATATCAATCTCCTCCCCTTCTGCAAGAAAACCGATTTGCGCGACACCTACCCGTTCGGTCTGTGCGCGGTTCCCATGAGTGAGATCGTCCGTCTGCATGCTTCCAGCGGCACGACCGGAAAACCCATCGTCGTAGCCTACACCCAGCGCGACCTTCAGGTTTGGAGCGATGTTATGCGCCGCGCGCTCTGCTGCTGCGGACTGTCCAAAAACGATGTGGTCCAGGTTTCTTACGGTTACGGACTTTTCACCGGCGGTCTGGGCGCACACGGTGGAGCCGAAGCTCTCGGAGCCACCGTGGTTCCGGCATCCGGCGGCAACACCAAACGTCAGGTCATGCTTATCCGTGACTTCGGTGTCAATGCGATCTGCTGTACCCCCAGCTACTTCCTCCATCTGATCGAACAGGCGAAAGAACTTGGCATCGACCTGCGCGATCTTCCCATCCGTGCCGGTGTTTTCGGTGCCGAACCGTGGACGCAGGGAATGCGGGAACGTCTGGAACGCGGCGCGGGGATCGAAGCGTTTGACATTTACGGACTTTCCGAAATCATCGGCCCCGGTGTGGCGATCGAATGTAACCAGCATCAGGGTATGCACATCTTTGAAGATCACTTCTACCCCGAGATCATCGACCCCGACACCTGCGAAGTCCTGCCCGACGGCGAAACCGGTGAACTGGTGCTGACCACACTGAGCAAATTCGCCATGCCGATGATCCGTTACCGCACACGCGACATCACCCGTATCATCACGGAAAAATGTGCCTGCGGCAGAACGCTGCGCCGTATCGACCGCATCTCCGCCCGCAGCGATGATATGTTCATCATCCGCGGCGTGAATGTATTCCCCTCGCAGATCGAATCCGCATTGCTGACGGTACAGGGAACCACCCCCAACTACATGATCAAACTCAGCACCGCCGGAAACATGGACAACATCGCGCTGGATATCGAACTTGCGCAGGATGTGTACGCTCAGGGCGAAGCTATCATCGAACAGATCCGTCGCATGGTGACAGCCTCAGTGGAATCCGTCACCGGCTTGCGTATCAAAGTCACCGTGGTTCCGTTCAACAGCATCACCCGCAGTGGAGGTAAAGCCAAGCGGGTGCTGGACAACCGTATCCGCTGAAAAACCGGCACTTATTAAGAAAAAGGGATCTGCAAATGAAAAAATTTCTGCTTCCGGCGGTTGCACTGACAGCACTCATTGTCTCCGGCGCACCCGATAACAGCAATACCGCAGGAACGGTCAACTCCGCTCCTGCTGCCAAAACAGAAAAAGCATCCAAAAAAGCATCTGTCAAGGCTAAAAAACGTAAAAGTGTCAAAGTTGCCAAAGAGATCACCTATTTGTGCAGCTTTGACAACACTCAGCAACCCGCGCTGCTGCTGGCTGCCAAATCCAAAGAACCGCGTCCGCTGTTCGTCACTTTGCACACCTGGAGTTCAGATTACCGGCAGTGCCAGAATTACGCCCAGAGATTGCAAAAGCTGGATGTGTATATGATCGCACCCAATTTCCGCGGAAAAAACACCGTCGGCAACAAACTTTCCATGGGCAGCGATGCGGCGGTCTCCGACATTCTTGATGCCGTGAAATATATGCAGAAAAATTACAACATCGACCCCAACCGCATCTACCTTATCGGCGGTTCCGGCGGCGGTTTCATGTCACTGCTGACCAGCTCCCGCAGCCGGGAGATCTGGGCAGCGGTCTCCTCCTGGTGTCCGATCTCCGATCTGACGGCGTGGCATGCCTACTACGATGCCATGCCCAAAGCGAAAAAGAGTTACGGAACGCATATTGAAAAAAATATCGGCAATCCCAAGACCGATGCCAAAGCCAAAGCTGAAGCTGCCCACCGCAGTCCGGTGAATACGCTTGAAGGAGCCGCTTATCCGCTGGATATTTCCCACGGTGTCTTCGACCGTACAGTTCCGGTGGAACACGCGATTTGGGCGTTCAACAAGGTTGCTGCCCCCAAAGACCGTTTCTCCGATGCTGAAATAAAAGCGATCAAAACGATCATCAAGACGAAAAAAACTCCTGCCGGATTCCCGGAAGTCAGCGAAAAATTCGGTTCTGCCAAAATCTACGTCCGCCGCGTATCCGGCAACGTCCGCATCAACATCATCCATGCCGGACACAGCATCATGCCCGGTATCGGTATCCAGTGGCTGTTGAAGCAGCAGAAGGGAAAGCCCGCCGATTTCAGCGATATCAAGAGTAAAGAAAAGAGTTCCGCGCTCGGACGTTGAGCCGCGCTCAGCGGAACATCGCCAGTGCCGCCTCCAATGCATTTGCGGCATCGGAAAATTCTCCGGCGAGCTGGCGTTCATAAACGGCATCAAGTACGCATTTGAATTTGACCTGCGCCTTGATGCCGTTTTTTATCAGGTCACGTCCCCGCACCCACGGTTCCGGTAATGCGACCGATGCCGCAGGAAGTTCCGCGATGCGGTCGAGGAGATAGTTGAATCCATCCATCAAACCGTTACTGCACAAACAATCCAGCCGGTGAAGTTCAAGTTCCATGGCAAAGCCGTCGCCACCGATCAGGCGGCGCAGTTTGGAAGTTTTCATATCCCGTACCGAAGCAAAACGCATGTGATTACGCACGGCATGGACACACAACTCCATGTCACTGTTGGAAAAACGCAAGCGGCGGCAGATGCTTTCTGCAATTTTACTTCCGGCATCTTCATGACCGAAAAAACGTATCCTGCCGTCAGCATCCACACTGCGCGTGACCGCTTTTCCCACATCGTGCAGAAGTACGCTCCACGCCAATGTCCGCGAGGGTAACACCATGTTCCGGAGCATCAGCAGAGTGTGTTCCAGTACATCCCCTTCCGGATGAAACTGCGGCGGTTGAGTGATATTCCGCAAAACAGCGACCTCCGGGAGCAGATACTTCAAAATCCCCAGCTCCTCAAGCAGCCGGATGGCGCGTTCCGGGCCGCGCCCGGTGAGCATGGAATCCAGCTCGGAAAAGATCCGTTCACAGGAGAGTTCCGCCACTGTCGGAGCGTAACTCTTCAACGCGTTTTCAAGTTCACTATCCAGCGAAAAATCCAGCTTGGCGGCAAAACGCACCGCCCGCAGTATACGCAGATAATCCTCCCGGAACCGTTCACCGGGATCTCCGACTGTACGCAAAATCCCGCGCTGAAGATCCGCCACGCCCCCGACAAAATCCAGAACCTCCTGCCGGGCAAAATCGTACATCAAAGCGTTGACGGTAAAATCCCGGCGTTGAGCATCCAGAGATAGATCCCGGGTATAAGTCACCTCTTCCGGATGCCGCCCATCCATATAGGAGCGTTCACTGCGGGCAGAAGCCACTTCCACATCAATACCGTCATGCCGGATGATACCCACGCCGAAACTTGCGCCGACCAGTTTGGCATCGGGAAATATTGCCGCGATCTCCTCCGGGCGGGCAACAGTCACCAGATCAAAGTCCGATGGGGTGCGCGACAGCAGCAGATCCCGGACCGAACCTCCGACCAGCGCGGTTTGATATCCGGCGGAGATCAATTTTTCCGCGATGACCGATGCCGCGTTAAAACCGGAAGCTGAAGAATAAAGCCTTCTTGCGGGCATTGTTCAAAATCCTCTGATAAGATCAGCGATCTCACAGAAGTTGTCGACCGTGTAATCCGGAGTTTCTCCTTTGGCATCGCCGAAACCGTAGGTGACCAGAATCCGGCGGAATCCGGCAAGACGTCCGGCTTCGAGGTCGGTGTAATGATCGCCGATCATCCAGCAGTCTCCGGCGGAGAAGTTGTACTTCTTCTGAAGCGCAAGCAGAGCATCGGGCGCAGGTTTCAAAGGATATTCACCATCACCGCCGATGATGTCGGAAAAATATTTGCCGACACCGAGAGCTTCGAGGATCTTCAACGTCGCCGCCGCCGGTTTATTGGTGACGACGGCGAGTTTCAACGACATATTTTTCAACACGTTCAAACCTTCGTCAACGCCGGGATAAAGAACGGTCGAAGCCAGAAGATTATCCGCATAAAAGCGTTTCATCCGCTTCAACGCCGTTTCAAAATCGACATCGGCATCCGCAACGGCACGGCGCACCAGACTGTTGATGCCATTACCGATCATAGTTACGACACGGGCGCAATCCAACGGTTCAAGTCCCATGCTCTGCCGCATGAAGTTAACTGCGGCAGCCAGATCGCGCCGGGAGTCGATCAAAGTTCCATCCAAATCAAAAATCAAAAGTTTTGCCATTATTCAAACCTCAAAATATTTATTATTTTTCCACAAACGGAACCGAAACGATCCGGGGCAGCCGGGCAAACGAATCTATCGACAAGCCGGAAAATTCCCCGCGTTTGAAAGCGTGATAAGCCAGACCGCCCACCATCGCCGCATTGTCGGTGCAATATTTGGGCGGAGCAAGTTTCAACGTTACCTTTCCGGGCAGACGTTCACTCATCTGGCGGCGCAGTTCCGCATTACAGGCAACGCCGCCGGCAACGACAACTGTCCGCACCGGAAAATCTTTCACCGCCAGAAGTGTCTTCCGCACCAGCACATCGACCACCGCATCCTGATAAGAGGCGACCGTATCCGCCAGCCAGCCGGGATCGGCGACATCGGCTCCGGCAGCGTTGCGGACATGATAGAGCAAGGCGGTCTTGATGCCGCTGAAACTGAAGTTGTAACGGTTCTCCGGAGCGACCGGCTTTCCGGCTCCGCCGGTAAGAGGACGGGGAAAGATGAAACGTTCTTTGTCACCGTTTTCGGCAGTTTTCTGCATGATGGGCCCGCCGGGATAACCGAGTCCGAGCAGTTTTGCGCCCTTATCGAGAGCTTCACCTGCGGCATCATCGATGGTGCATCCAAGCTGACGGGCGGAACCGTCGCGGTCGACGAGCAGCAGCGAAGTGTGACCGCCGGAAACGACAAGGGCAAGGAGCGGATAAGTATCCGGATCTTTCAGCATTTCAGCTCCGCCATCGAGAAACGCACCGTAAATGTGCGCGAGAAAATGGTTTACTCCGATCAGCGGCAGATGGTTAGCCTGAGCCAATCCTTTGGCATAGTTCAAACCGACCAGCAGAGCGGGGATCAGCCCCGGCCCCTGAGTGACCGCGACAGCATCGATATCCGCCATGGTGACACCGGCATTTTTCAACGCACTTTCCGTAACCGGCAGCAACGCTTTCAAGTGTTCGCGTGCCGCAAGCTCCGGAACCACTCCGCCGTGGGGAGCGTGCCGTGCGATCTGCGAAGCAACTTCACTGCCGAGAACAGTGTTGCCGTCCTGAACTACTGCAGCTGCAGTCTCATCGCAGCTGCTTTCCAAACCGAGAATCAAACTCATAAGCACTCCTTGCAAAAAAATGTTTCATTAGGAAATATACCACATTTAAGCACTAAAATCAAACGATATTACAAAAAAATACTTGTAATACAGAAAAAGCGGTGCTACTTTAATTATTGGCTTGCGTTCCCGTTCCGGAACGTCTCCGGGGTGTTTATTGCAAAATTCAACGAAAGGATGGAAATAATGGCTTTGCTCGGTAACATTTTATGGTTTATCTTCGGCGGCGGCTGGCTGCTTGGGTTGGTTTGGCTTCTTGCCGGATGTCTGTGGTGCGTGACGATCATCGGAATACCTTTCGGCATCGCCTGTTTCCGCATTGCAAGTTTTGCCTTCTTCCCCTTCGGCAAAGAGCTGGTACCGGCGGAAGTTCTGGGGGAAAATGTCATTACCGGAACCACACTCATGAATATCATCTGGTGCATATTTTCCGGGTTCTGGCTCTCATTGCTCCACATCATCACCGGGATATCCTGCTTTACGACCATCATCGGCATCCCGTTCGGACTGGCGAATTTGAAAATCGCGCTGATTGCCTTCGCCCCGCTGGGTAAACGCATTGTGAGCAGTGAAGTTGCCGCCGTCGCAAAATTCAACTACGCACAGCAGCGCGCAGGCATGGCGCAGGGACAACAGTATTACCCCCCGCATCCCTGATAAAAAAGAATCGCCGCCCGTAAAGTAAAACTCCGGGCGGCGCATTTTTTTTGCCTCAATCCCGCAACTGCCCGGTTCCGACAGCCACCCACTTGTAGGTGCAAAGTTCGGCAGGTCCCACCGGGCCGCGCGCATGGAGGCGGTCGGTACTGATACCGACAACAGCTCCCATACCGTAATCCCCTCCCCCGGAGAGCCGCGTGGAGGCGTTCACCAGAACGGACGCGGAATCGACATTGGCGATAAATTCTGCCGCCAGTTCATCGGAGGAGGTGATGATACCATCGGTGTGACCGGAACCGTGTTCCGCTATGTGGGAGATCGCTTCGCGTATCCCGTCAACCATCCGCACCGAAAGTATACGGCTCAAGTATTCACTGTCCCAATCCTCATCCGTTGCCGGAAGAGAGCCGGGAACTTTGGAACAGAATTCCGGACAGCCCCGGAGTTCGACTCCTTCTGCTTGCAGCGCGTCAGCAATACGCCGCACCAGCGTGTCCGGAGCGGAAACATCTATCAGCAGTGTCTCCAGCGCGTTGCACACAGCCACATTCTGACACTTGGAGTTGACCACAACATTGACCGCCATATCGACATCGGCATCGGCGGCAACAAACTGGTGGCAGATACCGTCATAGTGCTTCAAAACCGGGATCCGGGTCCCTTCGGCAATCGCTTTGATAAGGCTTTTGCCGCCGCGCGGGATTATCAGATCGATAAACTTATCCTGCTTCAACAATTCCGTGACATCAGCCCGGTCGGTACTGGGAATAAGTTGAATCGCATCCTCCGGCAGACCGGCTTCCACCGCCGCTTCACGCATTGCCTGAGCCAGAACCATATTGGTACGCAAGGATTCGGAACCGCCTTTAAGCACGACAGCATTACCGCTTTTCAACGCCACTGCCGCCGCATCGGTCGTCACATTGGGGCGCGCTTCGTAGATCATGGCAATAACGCCGATGGGAACCGCCACCCGCTTGACCTGAAGCCCGCTGGGCATGGTACGTTCTTCGATCACCCTGCCGACCGGATCAGGTAATGCGGCTGCCTCCTGCAACCGTTTGACCATATAAGCGAAGACCTTTTCATCCACGGTCAACCGTTTTTTGAATGCGGGGGTCAACTCTCCGGCGTGAGCAATGTCGTCGGCATTGGCACGCAATACCGCCTCCTTGCAGGCGATCAGTTTATCCGCCATTTTATTCAATGCATCAGCCCGGCAAGCCGGGGTCACGGTTCTCAATACTTGTGCTGCCGCTGCGGCGCGGCGTGCCATGTTTTCAGCAATTCCCATATAGACCTCTGTTTGGTATTGTCAAGTTTAGAGTAATTTACCACCAAAGATATAAATTTCAACTGCAAAACGAAGGTTTTTTCCTGTTTTTTTCAATTACAGATGTTGAAAAAAATAAAATCTGGTGTATTTTAGGACATCACCTCAACTACTTAAAAAAATATTGAAAGGATTTTACCATGTTGAGAAAACCGTCCGTTTTGTTGAGCGCAGTTGCCGCAGTTTGTCTGTTCTCTGCCTGCTCCTCCCTCTCCTCTGCACCGGCGAAACCGGCACAACCGGCGAAACCGGCAGTCAAAGCCGCTCCCGCGGCAAAACCGGCAGCAAAAGCCCCGGTAAAAAAAGAAAAAAAGGCGAAAAAACCTGCCGTCCGTCACCCCAAACTTACCGCTAACGGCTCCTGGACCATGGTCATTGTGCCGGACACCCAGACCTATATCAAACAGATCGAAAATCATGGTATCATGGATATGATGCTGGCATGGATGGTTCGCCGCCGTGAAGAGATGAATATCCAGCAGGTTCTTTTCACCGGAGACCTGACCTACGGTAACGATCAGGGATATATCGACGAAATCCCCGAAACCCGTTTCTTCCGTTCCGGCAGATTGCGTGACCTGATCGCCCATGAACAGTGGAAAGCCTTCTCCCGACTCATGGAACGCATGGACGGCGAACTCCCCTACGTCCTCTGCACCGGAAACCACGACTATGGCATCAGCAGCGCAGAAAATCGCGCCTGCCGTCTCAATGAATATTTCCCGACTGACCGCAACCCGCTCACCCGCCGTCAGCTGGTCTCCTGCGCTCCCAACACCTTCGGTGTCAGAACTCTGGAAACTGCGGCGTACGAGTTCACAGCTCCCCTCCCCGACGGCAGAAAATTTCTGGTCATCTCCCTCGCCTTTGCCCCCACTGATGCCGATTTGAAATGGGCGAAGAAAATTGCTGACATGCCCCGTTTTGCCAACCACATCGGTATCATCGTCACCCACAGCTACATGCGTGCCAACGGTAACCGCATCGAAAAGGAAAAATACGCTTTGAGCAAAGCCGGCGGCAACCCCGGTGAACAGATCTTCCAGAAGCTGGTCTATCCCGCCAAGAACATCCGCATGGTCGTCTGCGGTCACGTCTGCAAACCCGACAGCTGGGAACATGCAGTCGGCTTCTCCTGGGCGAAAAACCAATCCGGCAAGAGCGTTGCCCAGCTGGTCTTCAACACCCAGGCTATCGGCGGCGGTTTCAGCGGCAACGGCGGTGACGGCTGGCTCCGTCTGCTGGAATTCATGCCTGACCGCAAAACCGTCAAGGCGACGACCTTCTCGCCCTTCTTCTACGGCTCAACTTCCACCAACCACATGGCGTGGAAGACCGATGCCAAAAACGAATTCACCTTCGTTCTTGAATAACAAACTCCGGCGTTCCTTCGGGAACGCCTTTTTTGTTTTTGCATGAAAATCAAATCACATCTGACGGTATTGCTCCTTCTCCTGTTTCTTGCAGCGGGGGAAGGTCTTGCCGCTCCAACTCCGGCTATGAACAAAAAAGAAAAAACTCTGGTCATCCTTATCCACGGCTTCTGCAAGGGAGCCGATGATATGCAATTCTGGAAAAAAGCCCTTGCTCCGGAGTTTGCCGATGTCATAACGCCCGATCTGCCGACCACATTTTCCAGTTTTGAAACCTGCCTGAAAGAGCTGACCGCCGCCGTCAACGCGGCAAAACCGAACGAATATGACCAAATTTATATCGCCGGTCACAGCATGGGCGGTTTGCTCGCGCGGGAATATCTGCAAAAACACCGCCCTGCCAACGTCCGCAAACTGATTTGTGTCGGCACGCCGCATTACGGCTCCCGTCTGGCGGATATCGCGCTTTACTTTCCGGGAGCGGGCTGGATATGGAAGCCGCTGCACGCATTGAAGCGTTCTGCCCGCACCAAGCTCACCACGCCCGACATCCCCGGTTTGGAGATCGCCGTTATCGTCAGCACCAACAACGGTCACTGGCCGGGAAAACTTTTCCTCAGCAAAGAGGCCGACGGGCTGGTTGACCTCTCTTCCGCCCATGCGCCGGATGCCAAACATGTTGCCCCGACCGCTGCTGAACACGTCAAAATGCAATACGACCCGGAAACGGCGGCATTGATAAAAAAATTCTTTCTTCACGGGAAATTTTGATATCACCGCACCTAAAATCTCTTGCAATGTTCTGCAAGCGATGTTATATTACCTCCGAAGTGAAACTTTCAACAGGAGGTGTATATGAAGAAAAAATTTTTCCGTCCATTCTTTGCCATATTGTTTCTGACCGCACTTTGCGGTTGCTCATCATCCTCCTTTCTGGCGGTCTCCTCTGCCGGAAACATGACCGGCGGCATCTATCAGGTAACTGACGGCGTTCCGGTGCAGAAACTGGCTTTGCCGACATTGAATTATCTGATAAAAGTTCAGGGCAGCAGCTTTGCTTACGGAACCGTTTCCCGGATGCCGGGGAAGAGCAGACAGCGCATCGGCGGCGTGGCATTTATCGAACTCCGTCCGGATATGATGATCCTGCGGAAGCTGGTTTCCACGGAAGGTCAAACTCCGTGCCACCTTGCCATTTCTCCGGATAAAAAGTTTCTCTACACCGCGAACTACTCCAACGGCGACATCAGCGAGTTCAAACTTGAAAACGGTGTCCCCGTTGCGCCGCCCCGCCATCTGCCGCACTCCGGGCATGGAGTCACCCGGCGGCAGAAATCACCCCATCCGCACTTTGTCGGCTTCCATCCGGTATCAAAGCAGCTGTTCGTCTGCGACCTCGGTACCGATGAAATATGGATCTACGACCGCACCGCCGATGGCGTTACTCTGCCCTGCACTCAAAAACTCACTCTGCCGCCGGGGTCCGGTCCCCGCCATCTGGCGTTTGCCCCCGACGGGAAAACCATCTTTGTCGCCAATGAACTCTCCAGTACCGTCACCAGTTTCAGTTTCAAAGACGGGAAGTGGCAGCTTATCAAAACCGCCTCCACCCGGCAGGGTCACACGGTGACGCCGAATTATCCCGGCGCGATAAAAATCACCTCCTGCGGAAAATTTTTCTTTGTCACCAATCGCGGCGATGATAATATCGCTTTCTTTGCCGCCCTCCCCGGCGGCGACTTCAAGCTGCTCAAAACCGTCGATTCTCAAGGGAAATATCCCAGCGACATCCTGCTTACCGACGATGAGACCACGCTGCTGACCATCAATCTGAAAAGCGGAACAGCCACCAGATTCAAATTGGATCTGGCGGCTGCCGATTTGATTTCCGATACCGCAGCGATCAACGTTCCCCGCGGCACCGGCTTGTGTGATGCCGAATGATCACCGGTGTTTTTTCCCGCGCCGGAACGGCTCTTTCAAACGTTCGATCTTAATGTAGTCAAAGCGCACTTTTCCGGGAGAACCTTCCCGGATGAGCAGACAATATTTGTATGAGGGGCGGCTCTTGTACATATCAAAAACGTAACGCTGAACGCCGTTATCTCCCGGTTCGGTGTAAAAACGGTTGTTGCCGTTGCTCGTCGGCTTGATGTTGCGCATGGTCAATGTCCAGCGCGTCTTGCCCTGTTTAGCGTGCATTTCCACGGTGATACGGAACTGGGTGTAGGTGTCGCCCTTCCAGATCTCATCCGGAAACACGATTCTTCCGTAACCGTTGAAGTCATAATATCCGTCTTTATCTTTGGGAACAGGCGTATTCTTGTTCAGTCCCAGCAAGAACGGGCAATCCTTCATCGGGTTGCGGCTTTCAAAGACCACGGTGGAACCGGTATCGGTATCTTTGACAGCAAATTCACCTTCGATAGCTTTTCCGGCTTTACCGAACGCATGAACCGGCGTGATAGCGACCTTGTACTCTTTTCCGGCATCAAAATAACCGATGTTGATAAACGATTCCACCATCTCCGGACGGGGATCAAGATCAAAGTCTCCCATGATATCCCGGCGGGAGAAACGCACCCACTTGCCGTTTTCTTTGCGGAAAAGCTCCTGCTTGTAGTAGAAAACGCCGTCCTTGTGCTGCGCACGCGGGAAGTTGATCACGGCACCATCTTTTTCCACTGTGACTTTAACGCGGGAACCTTTGACAAATTCCGGAGCAACAGAGGCGGCTTTGCGCTTTTCCGGAGAATAGATCGCATTTTCCGGCTTATACGGAAGAGTCACCACCCACGGGGTATCTTTCTGGTACTCCGTCTTGCTTTTGGTGAAGTAGCGGCGCATGACCAGCTTGTCTTTGTAAACATCCATGACCAGAGCCATATCCGAATAGCGCGTTGCCACCACATTTCCCATCAGCACCGCGTGCCAATATGCCAGTCCGCCGGCGTTGACCGCAGTAAACTTGCCCTGCCAGATATTCAATTCATTGGCGAGCGTACCGTGGATATGCCCGGAAAACTGTATCACCTGCGGATATCTTTCCAAAACCTTGCGCCGCCACCAGCTTCCCCAGGTGTCACTGTCCCAAACGGTATCGTATGCGGGCATGTGGTCGATCAGAAACACCGGTTTATCGGGGGTATCTTTGACCGCTTTGTCGATCAGCTCAGTGAACTGTTTTTCTCCGATGCCCTGCCGAACGGTGACAAAGTTGTAACCGTTCAATTTGGTGATAGATTCCGGAGCGTGAAAAATATTCAGATGTTTTCTCACGTCCGCAAATATTTTGTCAACACCATCTTTCCGGTTGCGCCGGAGAATATCATGATTGGCGTAAGCAAAAAACTCCACCGGAAGTTTGTTCTCCCCGTATGCCGCTTTGACCGCATTCCGGTAATGCTTGTACGCTTTTTCGTTGTAATGGTCTCCGATATCGCCGCAGTTGATGACCACATCGACATTGAGCGAACGGAAAAGTTTATACGCTTCCCCCACCAGAAACGCCGACTGCGGCGTCTCTTTGACGTGTGTATCTGAGATGACCGCAACACGCATTACCGGCTTGCTCTCCGCCGCAAACAGACAACTCAGTAAGGCACATGCCATTACTGCCGACATTGATTTTTTTAACATGTTTCCTCCTGTATTTACGATGAGAACTGTCTTCTTAATATGCCACACAAAAAAACAAAAATCAAGAAATTATTCAAAAAAAGGTTTTTTATTTCTTGAAAAGATGCCCTCCGCACGCTATATTAGCACATAACGGTGTGGCGGATACTGATCTGCCGGCAAAAAAAGAAACTCTTGATCTGGAGGAAAGAAAAATGAATTGTCCCTATTGCAACAACAACATCCCCGACGGTTATGCCGCCTGTCCCTCTTGCGGAGCCACATTCGGAGCAGGACAGCAGTGTTCATGCGGCTGCGCAGAAAACGTCAATATGTTCACCCCGTTCACTAAATATGCCCAGTTCGCCGGACGTTCCCGCCGCAAAGAATATTGGTTGTGGGTACTCCTGGGTATTATCGTCGGAATCGTCTGCACTTTTCTGGGAGAGATCGGAAGCATTATTTCCGGCGTGTGGAATCTTGCCGCACTTATTCCCGGCATTGCCGTGACGGTCCGCCGTCTCCACGACACCGGCCGCAGCGGATGGAACTATTTGTGGGTTCTGCTCCCGTTCATCGGATGGATCATCCTGCTGATTTTCGTGCTTCAGGATTCTCAGCCCGGATTCAACCAGTACGGCCCCAATCCGAAAGGTGACGGCAACAACACTTATTAAGATTCTGTTTTTGTAACAAAATCATACCTGCGGTTTATTGCTGACAAATCGAAAGGGCAATACGTCCCTTTCTCTGAAATCATCACCCATTATCAATCAAAACCACCGGCTTAGCCGGTGGTATGCTCCACGCCTTCAAGGCGATAGTACCGGCAGCCCGACACGGGCTTTGAATTGGTTCGCCACGCGCAACTATTTTTCAGGCTACCGCTAAAGCGGTTTTATCTATGCCTGA
>JAFVZN010000045.1 GCA_017508135.1 Lentisphaeria bacterium
CAAACAGCTTCTGACGGTCCTGCATTGTATATGTTATCACTGCAGGCACTGATTTTCCGGAGTGTTCTCCTTGCGTGTTTGAAAAAACGTTTGAAAATGAGGGGTTTTGTGTGTATATTATCAAGTTGGATACAAAACTGTTCAAATATAGGAGATAAATATCATGACAGCAGCAGAACTGCGCCGGAAATACATCGAATTTTTCAAGAGCAAAGGTCATCAGGAGATCAAAAGCGCATCCCTGATCCCCGATAACGATCCCACCTGTCTTTTCACCACCGCCGGAATGCATCCGCTGGTGCCTTATCTTCAGGGAGCAAAACATCCCTCCGGAACCAGACTGACCGACTGTCAGAAATGTATCCGTACCGGTGATATCGACGAAGTCGGCGATCCCGTACATCTCACCTTCTTTGAAATGCTCGGCAACTGGTCGCTCGGCGATTATTTCAAGAAAGAAGCTATCGATTTCAGCTTTGAGTTCCTCACCGGTAAAGATAATCTCAATATTCCGGTCGATATGCTTGCCGTGACCGTGTTCGCCGGTGACGAAAATGCTCCGTTCGATGCCGAAGCTTTTGAGATCTGGAAGGGCCACGGCATCCCCGAGTGCCGTATCGCCAAACTGGGCAAAAAAGATAACTGGTGGGGACCCGCCGGAACCACCGGACCCTGCGGTCCGGATACCGAAATGTTCTACTGGACCGGTCCGAAACCGGCTCCGGAGACCTTCGATCCCTCCAACAAACTCTGGGTCGAGATCTGGAACGATGTGTTCATGCAGTACAACAAGACCGCCGACGGCAGTTTTGAACCGCTCTCACAGCGCAACGTCGATACCGGTATGGGACTGGAACGCATCACCGCAGTGCTTCAGGGCAAGGCAAGCTGCTATGAAACCGAGATCTTCGCCTCCATTTTTGCCGCACTGGATAAGATCCGCGGTATTGAAACTCCGGCGGAACGCACCGCTTCGGAACGCATCATCGCCGATCATCTGCGCGCCGCCACCTTCATCATCGCCGACGGCATCACTCCCGGACGTGTCGATCAGCCCTATGTGCTGCGCCGTCTGATACGCCGTGCCATCCGCGAGGGCCGCAAGCTGGGTATCACCGGCAAACTTTTCACCAGTACCGTCGCACAGGTGGTCATCGAACAGTTCGGCGAATTTTATCCGGAACTTGCCGAACGCCGCGAGGTCATCGTTTCTGAACTTGACCGCGAAGAAAAACAGTTCGGCATCACCCTCGAAAACGGTATCAAAGAATTCCAGAAACTGGTCGACCGCGTTCCCGCTTTCGTCGAACGCAAGGTGATCTCCGGCAAAAACGCCTTCAACCTTTATGAAACCTACGGATTTCCCATCGAACTTACCTGCGAAATGGCGAAAGAACAGAATTTCGCCGTCGATATGGCTGGTTATGAAGAGGCATATAAAAAGCATCAGGAAATGTCCCGTGCCGGAGCTGAACAGAAGTTCAAAGGCGGTCTTGCCGATCACTCGGAAGCAACTGCCCGTCTCCACACTGCGACCCACCTGCTTCAGGCGGCGCTCCGCAAAGTGCTGGGTGACCACGTGGAACAGAAGGGTTCCAATATCACCGCAGAACGTTTGAGATTTGATTTCTCCCATCCGGAAAAGATGACTCCGGAACAGATCGCAGAAGCGGAAAAGCTGGTCAATGAAGCGATTTCCCGCAACCTTGAGATCGTCTGCGAAGAAATGGATGTCGAAAGTGCCAGAAGCCGCGGTGCGATGGGACTTTTCGGCAGCAAGTACGGCGAGATCGTCAAGGTCTACACCATGGGTGATGTCAGCTGCGAGATCTGCGGAGGACCTCACGCATCCAACACCGGTGACCTCAAGAGTTTCAAGATCCTCAAGGAAGAGAGTTCCAGCCGCGGTGTCCGCCGTATCAAAGCGGTCATCGGAGCGCAGTAATAAAAACTTTCTGCAGGAGAACACGCACGATGCAAAGCACAGATCTGCTGATTTCCCACCGGGACAATACCTACATTGTAAAAGTCACCGGACGGGCTGATTTTGAATACGCTGTTCCGCTGCGCAATATTGCCAAAAGCAGCGGCAGTATCAGCGGGATAGTGATAGATCTCGGTGCCTGCACCGCTATGGACAGCACCTTTATGGGAGTCCTCACCATGCTGGCGTTGAAGGGACGGCGCGAACAGACCGCGGTCGAGCTTTACAATGCCGGAAGCGTTCTTCAGAAACTGCTCCGCGATCTCGGAGTGATAAAACTTTTCACCTTCAAAGAGGGCAGTGTGGATGTTTCTGCGGAAAATGCGGGAGTCAGTGAAAAAAGCGAACTTCTGACGACAGCGGAAACGGTATCCGAAGCGCACAAGGCACTGGTCGGAGCCGATTCCGCAAACAGTGAAAAATTCCGTGCCGTCATCGACTATGCCGACGCCGATGTGGAACGTTTGAAAAAAGAACAGAATAAGTAAACAGGCAAGGAGTGGTTATGCTTGGCAGATTGAAACTGGATCGTCCGCTTGCGGTTTTTGATATCGAAAGTACCGGAGTCGTTCCGCAGCGCGACCGGATCGTTGAGATAGCGGTCATCAAGATTTATCCCGACGGCAGAAAGCAGGAGACTGTGCGCCGCCTCAATCCCGGTATTCCCATTCCGCCCGGGGCAACCGCCATCCACGGTATCAGTGATGCTGACGTCGCCGATGCCCCCTCTTTTTCCGATATCGCGGAAAAACTTTTCAACTATCTTTCAGACTGTGATCTTGCCGGATACAACATAACCGGTTTCGATGTGCCGATACTTGAAGAGGAATTCAAACGTGCCGGATACACTTTCAAAGGCAGCGATCACAGGATCGTGGATGCCTACAATATCTTCTGCAAGCTCTATCCGCGTACCCTGACTGCCGCTTACAAGTTCTTCTGCGGCAAAGATCTTGATGATGCCCACAGTGCCGGAGCCGATACCGCCGCCACTCTTGAGGTGCTGCTCGGCGAAATGGAACGTCATCCGGAACTGCCGGAAAACGTTGACGGTCTTGCCGAATTCGGTGATCTTGCAGGTCCGGATGCCGTCGACCGCGCCCGACGCTTCAAATGGAGCGGAGACGAAGTGGTCGTAAACTTCGGCAAAAATGCCGGACGCACGCTGAAAGATCTGGCTGAAAACGATCCGGGATTTCTGCGCTGGATACTGCGCGGAGATTTTGCCGACGATGTCAAAGAGATCGCGTCCAACGCACTTATCGGCAAATTCCCCACCCGCAGCAATGGCTGAAAATAACAGAGAGCTGCTGCGGATCATTTCATTGCTGGATGATCCGGATGAAACTGTCGCCGTCAATGCCATGGCGGA
>JAFVZN010000046.1 GCA_017508135.1 Lentisphaeria bacterium
AACGGTTATACTCTGGCGGAAGTTACCCGCACCGGTGTCACCCTTATCCGGGGAAATGACCGTATCGAACTCGAACTGCAGGACCCCTCCAAGAATCGTAATTCCGGCCGCAGCAGCAACTATCGCCGTCCGGGATTGAACGCCAGTCAGCAGTTCCAGCAGGCACAGATGATAATGCAGGGGCAGATGATGCGTACCATACAGCAGATGCAGCGTAATATCCAGTCCGGTAACGGCGGCGGAAATCGCGGTGCCAGACGTTGAGTGTAATCAAAATAAATTTTTAAATAAGCAAAAGAGGTGTCGGATGTCTAAATTCAAGTGTCGTTTGTTCGGAGCAATGGTGTTGCTTCCGGTTCTGCTGTTGAACTCATGTCAATCGGTGGATAAGAAAAAAGATAAAAAGGATAAAAAAGCCAACCGCTTTGAGTTCCTTCACCGTAAGGATAAAAAGCAGAAAAAAAGCGGGACCGGTGACGGTTATGAAAATGCCGCCGCTGAACGGGTCCGTCCCAAGGATGCCGAGCGTCCCGTGGTCAATCCGGAAACTCTTTCCAAATTCAATATGCCTGCCGGCGCAAAGACTCCGATAACAGAGTTGAGCAAACCCAATCCCAAGTTTTACGAAGACTTTATCGCTCTCAACGGCGATGAGATGATCGATGTTTCGCTGGTGTTCAACAGTGCGCCGCTTCTGGACGTGCTTTCGGCGTTCGGTGATCTGCTCGGTTTCAACTTTATTGCCGACAGCGATCTCCGCGGCGTGGTCACGCTGAACTTGAACTCCAAGATGAGCCGCCGCGAGTTGTGGAATACCTTCGACCGGATGGTTTTCCTCGCCGGTGCCGGTGTCAAGGTCGAAGATTCTCTGCTCCGCATCATGGCTCTGAACAAATTCGCCATGCAGCCGGACAACCGCACCGGTAAAGGTTCCAAAACGGAAATCTATTACCGGCAGCTGATAAATGCCACCAGTTCCGAAGTCACCCGCCAGATCCGGGGATTTATCGGAAACGGCGCGATCATCGCCGATTTGTCCCGCCCCAACGCGGTGATGGTTTGCGATTCCACGGAAAATATGCCGAAGATACGCGAACTTATCGAATACCTCGACCGCAACGGTAAAGCCGACTGGCCGCGCGCCGTCGTCCCCTGCAACCATATTCTGCCAACCAAAGTCGCGCTGGAACTGCAGGAAGTCCTTCCCGTACTCGGTCTTAAGATCCACAAAGCCAATGAGCGTACCGATCAGCCCGGAGCTGTTTATGTGGTCGGTATCGACCGGATGCGCTTGATGGTCATCTCCGCCGCCACGCAGGAAGCGGTGAATTTGATCCGCGAATGGATCGGGCTGCTGGACAGTGCCGGCAGTGACGATCAGGAGAGCGTCTTTGTTTACAAAGTGCGTCACAACAAGGCGGCGCACCTCTCCCGTGCGTTGTCCATCATCTTTGAAACTCAGGGTACGGCGTTGACCATCGACTCCAACACCGGCAACACCCGGATGGAGACGATCAACTCCCCCACCTTGCGCCGCACGACCTCCACGATCCGTACCAATACGCCTTCGACCTCCGTCAACGCCGGAACCAATATGGAAACCGATCAGAATTCCAAAGTTTTCGGTCAGCCGGTGCGGGTCTTTGCCGACGGTGTGCTGAACCGTCTGGTCATCCGCTGTACGCCGCGTACTTACGCTTCGATCAAGGCGTTGCTGGACAAACTTGATGTTGTACCCGCGCAGGTGCTTTTGCAGGTGCTGATGGTGGAAGTCACGCTTACGGAATCGACCCAGTTCGGATTGGAATTTTCCGGAACCGCCACCAGCGGCAGCACTTCCAGTGTTTTCGGTACCAACTATCCCAATACCAACACCGGAACCTACCTTTCCCCCTTCACCACTGATTCCAGCGGCAACACCGTTCTTGCCACCGGAACCAAACGGCAGGGCGGTGCCACCTTCGCCATCACCGACCCCAACGATCCCCAACGCCGTTTCGGTTACATCCGGGCGCAGGCGGGCAACGGTCTGGTCAAGGTCATCTCCAGTCCGCAGCTGCTGGTTTCCAGCCACACCGAAGCGAGCATTCAGGTCGGTCAGCGCGTGCCGTACATCACCGGAAGTTTGACCAATGCTTCCAGCAGCAGCGGAAACGTCAGCAACAGTTACAACTATGAAGATGTCGGTGTTATCCTCAAGGTCACCCCCTACGTCACCAGTACCGATCTTATCACACTGGAAATCTCCCAGACCATGTCCAGTGCGGTCGCCAATACGGTCACGTCCAACATCGATTCACCGGTCTTCAATCAGCGCAAACTTGAAACCAGCATGACCATCGCCAACGGTCAGACCATGGTGCTGGGCGGACTTATTCAGGAGAACACCAACGACAATCTGGATTCGGTTCCGATCATCAACCAGATCCCGTTCCTGAAACGTCTGCTCGGTTCGACCAATGCTTCGGTTGAGCGTTCCGAAGTTCTGGTTCTCATCACCGGTTACATCGTCAATGAACACAGCGAGATCGACACCCTTATCAGCCGTTACAACGACGCGATCAAAGCTCTCAATCAGTACGATCGCGGTCTGGGTGACAATCCCGATGCCAACAAGCACCGCGGCGTGCTGTTCCGCAATGAGGAGTTCTGGAAGTGAGCGAACAGGAAGCCAAACTCAATATCGCCGCATCGCTGGAAAAGCTGAACTGCACATTGCAGAAACGGTTCCCGGATCATTACAATGCGGAGGAACCGGAGAACTCCATCCATCGTCTGCTGCAGGATGCCAAACTCAATGAGGCACAGCTGGTGGAGCTGTATTCATCCGCCTTCGATGTGCCGGTGTTGGATGAAGAAGAGCTGGGACTGCCGGAGCAGCCGCCGGATTTTCCGCTGGACTTTTTCAACGCCAACGAGTGTCTGATTTACGAATGGGACGAAGGAAAGGTCACTTTTCTGGTCACGTCGCCGTTTACTCTCGGCAATCTGGAATATCTGGTGCGCCGCACATGGAAGAGCGATCTCTATGTCCGCTTCGTCCGCCGCCCGTTCCTGGAGCGTATGCTGAGTAAACTTCAGAATGCCGGAGAAGAGGAGGAAGAGGATATTGCCGCCGAAGATGAGAACACTTTGCGTTCAATGGCAGGTGAAGCGCGCATCGTCCGGCTGGTCAACGATATTTTCACCCGGTCGCTGGAACTGGGTGCCAGCGATATCCACATCGAACCCGGCGAAGAGTCGGTTTCCGTGCGCTGCCGCGTGGATGGCGTGCTGACGGAGATATTCTCCTGTCCGCTGAACCAGTTCCCCGCCATCGCATCACGAATCAAACTTCTGGGCGGATTGAATATCGCCGAAAGCCGTCTGCCGCAGGACGGACGTACCAATGTCACCCTCGGACGGATGTCGCTGGATATGCGTATTTCCACCATTCCCATCCTTACCGGAGAGAGTATCGTTCTGCGACTGCTGAACAAAGAGAGTGTCAGCTTCGATCTGCGGCAGCTGGGTATGTCCGATGAACATCTGGCGCAATTTGAAAAACTTATCCAGATACCGCACGGTATCATTCTGGTCGTAGGTCCCACCGGAAGCGGTAAGACCACCACGCTGTACAGTGTTATCAATCAGCTCAACGATGCCAGAAAGAAGATCATCACCATCGAAGACCCGGTGGAATACCGTACTCCGGGGTTGTGTCAGGTGCAGGTGAACTCCAAGGTCGGTGTCACCTTTGCCGCCGGTTTGCGTTCCATCGTCCGACAGGACCCGGATATCATCCTCGTCGGTGAGATCCGAGACCGCGAAACGGCGGATATCGCCATCAACGCGGCGTTGACCGGACATTTGGTTCTCAGCACACTGCATACCAACGATGCGGTCGGTGCCGTTACCCGTCTGCTGGATATGGGCGTGGAAAACTTTCTGGTTTCCAGTGCGCTCTTCGGCGTGCTGTCGCAGCGTCTGGTACGCAAGATCTGCCCGGTGTGCCACGGTGTCAAAGGACCGGAAAAGTGCAAAAAATGCAACGGAACCGGTTACAAGGGTCGCAGTGGTATCTTTGAACTGCTGTTTATGAACGATGAACTGCGTACTGCGGTCAACCGCAACGCTTCCAGCAGTGAACTTGAGGAGATCGCGGTGCGGCACGGTATGGTGACATTGCAGCAGGATGGTGAAGCCAAGGTCAAAGCGGGTATTACCACGCAGGAAGAGTTGAACCGTTCAACTGCGGAGTTGTGATCTATGGCATTGTACAAGTTTATCGCGGCAGCTCCCGGAGAGAAACCCCGGGAAATACTTATCGAAGCGGATTCTTCCAAGGAATCGCTGGATAAGCTGCGCCGCCGCGGACTGGTTCCGGTACAAAGTTTCGGCGAAGTCAGCGAAAAGCGCGGCGGAGGATTTTCGCTCCGGCGGCGCAAGATCGACGTTTTCGATTTCACCCGGCAGCTGTCGCCGCTGCTCAACGCCTATATTCCGTTGGAGCGCGCGCTTTCGATCATCGCAGAAGGTGCGGCGGAGGAGGACCAGAAGGAGTTCGTGACTTCCATGCGGCAGGGGTTGCATGAGGGTAAAAAATTCTCCGAACTGGTGCGTTCGCACGGTTCACTGTTTCCCAGTTATTACGCCAATCTTATCGAAAGCGGCGAAGAGACCGGCTGTCTGCCGGAGGTGGTCAACGAGTTGCACAAGTTCATGGGCGAAAGCAAGGAACTCAAGGACTTTATCGTTTCCAGTGCCGTGTATCCGGTATCCATTCTGGTCATCGTACTGGGGGTGACGGTGCTGCTGTTCACGGTGTTTGTTCCCAAGTTTGCCAAAATCTTTCACGATATGGGACGTGAGCTGCCCGGCGCGATGAGCGCGCTGGTGGGATTCGGTGATTTTGCCAAGTGGGCGTGGTGGATGATACCGGTCGGTATTTATCTGGCATGGGTGGTATGCAAACACGTTTACGGCGAAGCGGAGATGAAGCGCAAGGTCAGCGCGTTTATGATCAAACTGCCGCTGCTGGGCGGTATCCTGGTCGATCTGGAGATGTGCAAATATCTGCGCACGCTCGCTATCCTTATTGCCAACCATGTTGAGATCATCCGCACCGTCCGCATTGCCGGACGCATTATCAATAATCCGGTGGTCTCGGATGCCTTTGACGGCATCGACCGCAAGCTGAAAAGCGGTGAAAAACTTTCCGCCGCCTTTTCCGGCAATGAATATATTCCCGCCGGTACCGTTCCCATGCTCCGCGTGGGCGAGGAATCCGGTACTGTGGGAGAGATGCTCGGTAATATCGCCGGAAATCTGGAGGCGGACACCCGTTTGCGTATCAAGCGGCTGCTCAGTCTTTTTGAACCGGCAGTAATTGTATTTCTCGCCGCTATCGTTCTGGTGGTGGTGGTATCGATTTTTGTCGCCATGATGGAAATAAACTCAATCAGTCAGGGAGGACCCAAATTATGAAAAAAGCAAAAAAACAAAACCTTCGTCACAGCTTCACCCTTATTGAAGTTGTCATCGTCATCGTCATTCTGGTCACGCTGGCATCCATCGCCACGCCGATGTACATGAATTACATCAAGAACGCCAATATCGGTGCCGCCAAGAGCCAGATCAAGCTGCTGGTCGACGCGGTCAACGGTTACAAGCTGGCGTACAAAGATTATCCGCAGGGCGAAAACGGCTTGCAGGCTCTGGTCGAAAATGTCGAGGACAAAGAGAACTGGACTCCGAGTCTGCAGGGCGCGCTGCCGAAAGATCCCTGGGGCAATGACTACATCTACAAGTGCCCCGGCGATGAAAACCGTCCCTTTGAGATCATCAGCTACGGTGCTGACGGCGAACCCGGCGGCGAAGACGAAAACGCTGATATCAACAGTTGGGAATGATCCGGCACACGTTCAGGGCGGAATGTTGAATTGAAGTTCCGGTCACGCTCCAGTTTTACTCTGATCGAAATGATCGTCGTTCTGGCGATCATGATGGTCGCTGTTGCCGTCGTGGTCGGAACGTTCCGGGGGGAGGACCCTTCCGTCGTTCTCGACAACGCCGCTTTGGAATTTGAATCCTATCTGGCGCAGGTGCGCTATCGCGCCGCCGAAACCGGACGGGATTTCGTGGTCAAATATCCCTTTGACGGAAAGTTTCTGGTCGCATCGCCGGATTACTCCAAAACGGAGCTTGCCAGGATCGAATTGGACGGCGAAGAGGTCATCGAGGAGTTGAAGTTCACCATTCCGTCCGGCTGTACGCTGGTAACGGAGTCCGGTGCGGAAAAGCTCATCGCTCAGGAGGGAAAACTGGAAGTCATGCGCTTCTTCCCTGACGGCGGTGCCGGTGCCGCTCACCGGCTGGTGATGAAGTGCGGCGAAGTGTGCCGCAGTTTCGATCTGTCGTTCCTCAACGGCAAACTTCTGGTCACCAATGAAGATTTTACCGAAACCTATGTCGACCCCGGTGAAGTGGAAGAGGTCGTGACCGAAGATGAGGCGGAAACGGTGATATGAGATTTTTCCGTAACAGTTTTACTCTTATTGAAGTGGTCGTTGCACTGGCGATACTCACATTGAGTCTTGCCGGACTTCTTCAGCTGCTCTCCCAATCCCAGCTGCGCATCGCGCACGCGGAGGAGAAGTGGATGGAGATGCACATGCTTATACAGGCAACGGAATATCTTCTTCTTGCCGGCGACCCGGAAGAACCGACGGTGCCGGAAGAGTTTTTCCCCTATCCCAGGTATGCGGTCGAATGTACCGTCGATGAAGCCGAAGGTCTCCCAGATGATTACAAAGAGATCGACGGACAGCTGCCGCTGAAAAAGTGGGAGATCAAGATTTTCCGTATCGGTGAGAGCAATGAACGCGCCAAAGTCGTCGTTGACCGTTTCGGTTATGAAGATAAGGAACAGGAGGAGAGTTCCAAATGAAAACTTCTCTTCGCATCTCCTGTTTCACCTTGATCGAACTGGTCATCTCCATGGGAATATTGATGGCGGTAACCGGTATCATCGCAATGGCATCTAAGAGCTTTTACGACGGATACGAACGTTCCGCCAAAGTCACAAACCGATTGAAAGAGTACATGGCGATCGACAACATGATGGATGTTCATGTGCGTAATCTGATCCCGTTCCAGTGGACCGATGAGAACGGCAACAAGCGTTTCGTCTTTTCCGGAGAGGAACACAAACTGCACTTTACCACGCTGCGCCGCACCTACGGTCCCCGTGCCGGAGCGTTGATCTTTATCCGGCTCTTTGTCGAGGAGAACAAACTTATCGCTGAATACTCCACTTATCCCCGGCTGCCGTGGAAGGAGGACGAGGAGGAGACCATGCCGTACAAGCGCGAAATCATCGCGGAAAATGTCGAACAGATAACCTTTACCTATGCCGAAAAGGCTGAAGAGGAAGAGGACGAAGACGGTACCGGTATCACCTGGGAGGAGAACTGGCCGGAAGATGAACATGCCGCTCCGCCGCTGGCGATCCGGATGAAGGTCGAATGGACCGACGGAAGCAGCGAATACTGGCTGCGCCGGGTCGCCGGTGTCGCCAAAGATTCCACCTTCGGTAAACGCGAGACCACAGACGGCACCACATCGCGCTTTTCCAACTCGCTGGAAGGCGGAGCCACCGGCGGCGGAGGTTCGTTATGAAGATGAGACGGAAAAACTCTGAACGCGGTTCCGCGCTGGTTGCCGTACTGTTTCTGCTGCTGACCGGCGGCATCATCACTGCGGCGGTACTGTCGCTTTCCAAAATCGGAACTTTTACCGTGTATGCCCATGTTGAACGTCAGCGTTCCATGTTCGTTGCTGAAGGTGTCGCCACCCGGGTGCAGTATTTGTATGCCGCAGATATGGCACTCTTCCCGTCCGAAAAGCTGGGCGAAACCGATTACACTGAATATGACCATGACCGGTTTCTGTGTGACAGTGTTTCCCATGTCATTGATTATTACGGCGAAAAGGTGAAGTTTTCCATCAACGATACTTTGAGCGGCGAAGATGTGGCGCAGGATACATCCAACGCGATGAAAAAATATGTCAATGAAGATACCGAAGCGGATGTGGAGGAGATGATAACCCGGTTTCAGGCGAACCTGTCAGACTATATCGACAGCGACAGTGAAGCGCGGGATGACAGCTGGGAAGCCAATGATTACGAAGATGCCGGTTTGAAGCCGCTGCCCCGTAACGGTGCATTGCAGTTCCGGGAAGAGCTTGCCTATATCCGGGATTTTCTCAAACTCTACCCCATGGACCGCAACGGCCGCATGAGCCATATCCGGCTGATACCGCCTGCCGGAGCCACAGCCACCGGCGGAAAACCGGCACTTTTTACCGCTTCCGCCCGGATGATACAGAACTATTGCGGCATCGAAGAGGAGAAGGTCCCGGAGGTGATGGAGGCGTTGGAAGCGTGGCGCACGGAGCGGACACTGCTGAGTGATACGCTGGACGAAGAGATCATCCAAAAATTGAAATCCGGTCTTGCCACCACTGAAAGCGGACTTTGTACTGTGGTCATCGAAGCTGCGGACGAAGAACCGCGTCCGTTTTCACGTCTGGTATTCAGTTATCCGGCGTTCCGTATCGCCGGACCTGACAACGAACTTATCGAGTATCTGGAATGGAATTTTTACTGAAAAGTTCTTTTTTGCGCCGGATGCTCACCATCGGTGCCGCGGCGGTGCTGCTGTTCTCCGCATCTCCGCAAACACATGCGGAACCGGTGACGATGATAATCCTTGCCCCGCTGGCGTTGAAAGCTGCCAATATGGCATCTCCGCACATCATCGAATGGATGACCAACTCCGGGGCGCAGTTATTGACCATCGGCAAAGATATCATGGATATATTCTGTCTGCCGCTGGGGATAGTCCAATGTACCGCCGGTGTGCCGTTCGGACTTTTCAGCAACGGACTGGGGAATATCGGTGCCGGATGTGTGGCACCTTTTAAACTGGTGGTGGATGTGTTACTGCTGCCGCTGGCGTTTTTCGGCTTCAAGCTCGGCGGTTGACAGCGGAACGCCGGCAGCTACTGCATTTATATTTCACAACTGTCCCATAAAATTGAAAATTCGTTGATTTTGTCAGATTTTTCAGCTTGGATGCTCCGATTTTTGGAAAAGTGATTTTGTCAGATTTTGTTTTGCGAAAAGCAAAACACGCGTGTGCTTTGCACCGCGCCACCAGTGGAGATGCGTTCAAAATGGTCTGTCGCGGTCGGCGGATGCATCGTGCGGCAAGGTTGCGGGTAAATCAAGGTGAAGCCGAGGGAGTTAACTATTGTTATCGACCGAAGCTGAATCCGCCGATTTGCCCGCAAGATTGCCCGCGAGGCGCCGCCGCAGTCTGTTTTTTTATGGGACAACTGTGTTTATATTTTTGTACAAGCGGATAAATTCTCCATCCGGCGAGATGACCGCCGCCGCAGGTACGATATCCGCAACGCGCAGGATACGGCGCAGCCGGGCGATATGCCGCTGTTGTTCTTCCGGCATACCGTTGACGGAACACTCCGCAAACATCAGCACATACTTTTCCCGCAGTGTGCGTAAAAACTTTTCCTTGCGCCACATGGACGGCAGAGTATGTTCCCGGTGCATCAGGACAAGGACGTTTTTATGCGCGCTTCGGGCTTCACGCAACGCCTGTGCCAGATGGATGTGCCAGTCAAAGGAGGGAGGATTGCGCCAGGCGGCAACTTCCGGGCGGTCGGAAAGCTGATCGCAGAAAAGTTTCAATTCCCGGGAGATGGTTCGCATTTCGTTCTCCGTGTTTGCCGGAACGGGCGCCGGAACGGTTTGCAATTTCAGCAGATAAGTGCCGGAAACAAACAACACCAGCAGCATTATCATCGCTCCATATATATGCCGGCGGGAGTGTTTACCGTAGCGGCGGTCTTTGATCGCAGAGATATCTTCCAGTACGGCGGCGGCACTCTGCGGCCGGTCATACGGGGATTTTTCCATCATCCGTTCGATGAGATCGACCATTTGGGCAGAAAGGTCGGTGACTTGCGAACTCAGCGGCGGCGGGGTGGTGCCGATAACGTTGACGGCGATACCCAGCGGAGAGTCGCCATTGAAGGGCGGTTCACCGCAAGCAAGATGATAGAGCGTGGCTCCGAGAGAATATATATCCGAACGGCAGTCGACATTGTGCGGAGCTTCGCACTGCTCCGGGGAGGCGTAAACCGGAGTGCCGAAGATGGCCTGATCCACCGTCAGAGTGTAATCATTGCTGTCACAGGCGGAAATTTTGGCAATGCCCAGATCCATGAGTTTATATTTTCCGTCGGCACTGCGCATGATGTTGGAGGGTTTGATGTCGCGGTGGACTATCTGCTGTTTTTCCAGTTCGGCAAGGGCGAGAGCCATATCTTCTGCCAGACGGAGCAGTTCATCTTCCGGGAGGCGGGTATTTTCCTGTTCTGCCAGGGTGCCGCCGTCGAGATACTCCATGGCGATAAAGAGGAAGCCGGTCTTGATATCACATCCGATATCGTAGACCCGGATGATATTTGGGTGATCTATCGAGTGGAAACATTTGCCTTCCCGGAGGAAACGCTTGTACATCAGGGGATATTCCTGACTGCGGTCATTTCTCAATATTTTCAGAGCGTAGGTTTGTTTGAGCAGCAGATGTTCCGCTTTGTACACCTCCGACATACCGCCTTTGCCCACGCGGGTGATGATCCGGTATTTGTCAAAGAGATCGCCCTCCTGCAGCCACGGGGAAAGCTCCTTTTCTGCGGGTAACAGCTGTGCTGAACAGCAGGGACATGTTGGTGTTTCGTTCTCTTTGCGCTGTGCCGGAACTTCCACTGCTGTGCGGCACACCGGGCAGAAGATCATCTCCTTGAACTCTGAGTAAGCGAGATTCACTTCGCAGCGCGGGCAGAGGATATTTCCGGAAAAAACGGTTTCGTCCAGAGAAAATTCAAATTGGTTCCGGCAAGCCGGACAGATCAGATTTTTGGATCGCATGGCATCTCCGGTATCGGGTCACTGCCGGTCATCTTCCGGGGAGGTGTTGGAACGCAGATGTTCGAGACCGGCTTTGAAGCGCAGGGCGAAATTCCGGTCTGCCAGAACTTTGTCCATCCGGCTGCGGCAGATCTCACAGTGTTTCAGGTGGAAGCGGCAACTCCAACGCATCAATAATGAACCGGTGGAGTTCAGCAGGTGTTCCATTTCAAATTCTTCAAAATGTCTCATTTTTCACCTCTGATCACAGTTTATCCAACATTTTTACGGTACGGCGCAAATGTTCCAATGCGCGGCACTTGTTTATATAAACGGCATTGACCGAAATCCCGAACATAGCGGCTACGTCAGCCGGTTTTTTGCCTTCTATGACATAGGCGTGAAAGGAGCGGAACGAGATCGCATCCATATCCCGTTCCAGAACTTTGAGGGCTTCGGAAAAGAGATGGTTGTGCCACTCGTTGTCCCACTGTTCATCGAAAGCCAGGTCCATGACCGAATTCTGCACTTCCGATTCCGGAACGTTATCACTGCGGCGGTGGAGTATGGCAAAGGTGCTGTTTCTGGCGATGGTACGCAGATAACTGCGGAACGAGCCGCGTTGGGGATCATATTTGAAAGTTCCGGAACGCCGGAAAAAGGAGATCATCACCTCCTGTATCAGTTCATCGCACTCCGCCGGAGAAAGTTTCCAGTAGAAGCCGCAACTGCGTATCAATGGCGAATATATCTTTTTGAACTGTTCCCACGAAACTTCGTCACCGGAACAGATTTTTTCCAAGAATGTAACATTGGTTGTAAAGTACATGAATTTGCACCCCCCCACGCACAAAAAAGTTGTTTTCCCGAGTACTCTCTATAAATTAGCATATTTTCCGGTAAATGCAAGCGGAAAATGAAAAATCAGTACGGTTGTGCATCGTGAATTTTAAACTCTTCGATGGTGATATCCTTCATGCCGCCGCAGGCAAGGAAGGAAAATCTGCCGCCGGGAAAATACGGGGAAGCGGTAAAGGCCGTTTTCCCGTTGAAACGGATCTCCAGCGCGGCGGTATTGCGGATGCCGTATTGACAAAACACGCAAAAAATGATATATTTTATTATGGCAATAAAAGTTGTCATAAATCCGGATATCAAAGTTTCACAAAATTTGGGACATTACCAAAAATCAAGAGATGTACAGTTGTTTTTTTTAAATCAGGTGCTATATTCTCTTGTCAGCACGTTTTTTAATAATCAGAGGTGAAAAATGAAAAAATATGTATGGTTGACCGTTTTTATCGGTATGGTTCTCGTTTTATCCGGCTGTCTGGATGGGAACCGCAGCAAGAATCAGCACTATGCCAGCATCAACAATTTGAAGCAGATCGGACTTGCATTGATGATGTACGCGGATGATAACAGAGGTAACTTTCCCGCTCCCGGCGCGCGCGGAAAGGACAACCGTCCCGATGTTGTCGGCGGTCTGGATTGCCTTATCCGTCACGACTATCTGTGTGATTTCAATGTCTATATCATGCCTTATGACACCATGGGCAAAATTGCCGTAAACAAAGCTTCATTTGATCCGGTGGAAAATTGTTCCTATGCCTACTTCGGCAGCGGCGTTGCTGCCGGTGCCGTTTCCGGAGATTTCCCGATCGCCATCGAAAAGCCCTGGCGTCTGACCGCTTCCAGCACGAAGCTCGCCGTGTTGTTCGCCGACGGCAGCGTGCGCAGTATTGAAATTCCCGGAGTGAGCAGCAAGAGCTGCCGGGAAGTGGCAGAGATACTCATGGGACTTAATTCGTTTACGGATAAAGAAAAGAAACTTCTTCGCGAAAATGCCGTTACCGCCGATGAATTGCGCTGAATCCCGGGGAGGCAAGTGATTATTATGAATACTTCTGTCAAACCGTTGAAGGTCGCTGTTATCAGCGATTCCCAGGCTTATCCGACTCTCGCCGACTGGGGAATGGGAAATCTGGATAAAGCGTTGAGTTTTCTTTCCGGCATGAAACCGGATGTCCTGCTGATGGCGGGGGACCTCGCCGACGGCACCATGTATGATGTCTACGATGTTTACCGCAGTTTGCTGGAAAAATATTTCGACCCCATGCCCGTACACATCGGCTGCGCCGGTAATCACGACTTCTGGACCCCGAAAGGCGTGGAACGGGTCCCGGAAAATATCTACCGCGAAATGTGTGCCCGCATCGGACAGAAACATGCTGACCCGCTTCACGAAGTCGTTGGCGGTTACGATTTTTTTGCTCTTTCCGATTGTGCTGATGAAAAGCTCGATTACTCCGATGGAAAGTTGGCTGAACTGGAAGCCGGGATCCGCAAAGCGGTTGAACGCGACCCGGATAAACCGGTCTTTGTCGTGACCCACTTCAACCCTTATGAGACGGTGACCGGCAGTCATTCCGGTTCCGCATCAAAGAAACTGCGGGAGTTGTTCAACCGTTATCCGCAGGTGTTTTCGCTCTCCGGACACTCCCATTGCCCGCTGGAAGATGAACGCTGTATCTGGCAGGGCGAATTTACCGCCATAAACACTTCTTCCCTCGCCTACGCCTGTACGGAGGACCGCTGTTATAATATGTGCAGTGTCATCGTTCCCTTTGCCCGGGAGGCACTTCATGTGCTGATGATGGAAATTTATCCCGATCATGTCGATATCCACCGTTACAACGTGGAAGACCGCCGCGAGATCAAGCCGGATAAGTTGTGGCGCGTCGACGTTCCCTACCGTCCGGAAAATGCGGTTTACTCCGCGCGGCGCAAAGAACAAAGACGCGCTCCCCGGTTCGCTCCGGATGCCCGGGGCGTGATACGTTACGACTTCGGCTATCTCTATTTGATTTTTGACCCGGCGCAGCATGAGGATTTCACCCACTTCTACAAGGTGAAAGTCTTTGAAAAGTCCGATGATGGAACGTGGCAGCTGATCGCGGAAGAACGTTATATTTCCGACTTTTACCGCCTTGCCGGGATCGCCGGGAGGCAGCAGGTTTATAAACTTCCGAGTGAAAAGATCAAAGGCGGCTCTTTCTGCCGGGTCGAAGTCTACCCGGTCGAAACCTTCGGCAACGAAGGCGATCCTCTGATCGTGGAGCGCAAAATCCCCGGTGCCGCCAAATTCAAAGAGGGAACCACCCTCTGCCCGCAGGAGTAAGGATGATTCCGGGAAAGTGAAGTATTAAGTTGTCTTTGATTATTTCTTAAAACAACGCTATATTCCCATTTAGGGGAGATAATTTGATAAGCTTTTTGCGACCAACGGGAGCAAAAAATACTTCGCTTTTCTCGGAAGGGGTGGTGTGTGGGGAGGGGAAACCCTCTTTTCTCGTGAAAAGAAGTTTTTCCCTTCCCCCGGAATTCCGGCATCTTTTACAAACGCTATATTCCCATTTGGGGGAGATAATTTGATAAGCTTTTTGCGACCAACGGGAGCAAAAAATACTTCGCTTTTCTCGGAAGGGGTGGGGTGTGGGGAGGGGAAACCCTCTTTTCTCGTGAAAAGAGGGTTTCCCCTCCCCACAAGTCATCTCCCCTTTTCGCCGCCGTTATCTCAATGCGGCAATACCCGCTGCCATGCCCTCGGGATGGCGGAAGACTGCGGTACCGGCAACGAGAACGTTCGCTCCGGCAGCAAGTACCTGCGGCGCGGTTTTGCCGCCGATGCCGCCATCGACTTCGATGTGGACATTGAGGTTGCGGCGGGCGATCTCAGCTTTGAACGCGGCGATCTTGGCGACCTGATCCGCCATGAAGCTCTGACCTCCGAATCCCGGTTCGACGGTCATGACCAGAACCATTTCCAGATCATCCAGATAGGGGAAGATGGCTTCAACGGGGGTGGCAGGTTTGAGCGACATACCGGCAGTGACACCGAGGCGGTGTATCTCTTTGATGGTTTCAGCAGGATCATCGGAGCTTTCAACGTGGAAAGTCAGGTGATCGGCACCGGCGTTGACAAACTTTTCGGCGTAAAAGAGAGGACGGTCGATCATCAGATGCACGTCAAAAAGCAGTTCTGAGGACGGACGCAGAGATTCGATGACCGGCACTCCGAAAGAGATGTTCGGAACGAGTTTGCCATCCATGACATCGAGGTGGAGGAGTTCAGCTCCGCCGCGGTAAACTTCGTCGATCTCACTGCCCAGTTTGCGGAAATCCGCCGCCAGCAGCGACGGAGAAATCAATATTTTATCAGTGGAAAATTTTCTTAAATCCTGTTTCATGATACAAATCCTAACCCTAAAAAATTCTGTCCGTAACGGATATAAAAAGCAAACGTCCGTTGCCAACATGTGCCATGCCGGGAACGGACGATACAACTTTTTCCCGGAAGATTTTCCGGAAAACTGTCATCACTTGTTTTTGTGACGCAACAGTTTCAGCTGCTTTTTACGTTTGTGCTTGGCGATCTTTTTCCGCCGTTTCTTTTTCAGGTTGCCCATTTTTAAATCCTCATAAGTTTTGATTATACGACAATGCGTTTCTTTTAAAATATCACTTTTCTTTATAAAATTCAACCCTTTGAAGCAAAAAAGTTGACATTTTTGCTGATTATTTACCCGTCAGGCGTTGAAAACACTCCCTTAGCCCTCCGGTTTCACTTGCCGGGATCGAACTTTTTGGCGGTACTTTTGACTATGCGCCACGATTTTTTCTCTTTCAAAAGCTCCCAGGTGACCTCTTCCGGAGTTCCGGTCGAGACCGACTTCATGGTGAAAACGATTTTGCCTTTGCTGCCGTTTACGACAGCGGAAACTACTTGCGCCGATCTCCACGCTTCGGAAAGTTTCCGGAACTGGGTGTCCCAGATTTGTTTGAGTTCCTTGCGCAGTGCATCGGCGCGGGTCTTGCCGACTTCGCTGTCCTGGATGGCAAGAACGGTCTTTTTATCCTCTGCGGAAACTCTTTTTCCCCGGACGTAAGAGTAAAGAGTGACGATATCCATCAGCTCTGAATCCGGCTTGATCGCCTTTTGGAAACGTTTGTAAGAATTCGCCATCCGGCGGAGATTTTTGATACTGCTTTTTTTGCCGTTGGCATCGGTGGCGGTATAGCTTTTATGATAATACTTTACCACTCCCGGGATATCTCCTGCAAGAACGGTTTTCTGTACATCAAGAAATGTCTGCCGCACCGCCCCGGCATCGGCAAAGAGTGAGAAAGTGAGGCAGAGCAAAAACAGTAATACAAACAGCTTTTTCATAATTATTTGTTCCTTAAGTTTAGAGACTCTTCCTTTACAATAGTTGCCATTGTACGAAAATGCAAGCTGTTTTCTGCAAAATCGCTGCCGGAAAGATTGTTTTTTCAGAAAAAATGCGCTATATTACAGAGATGTCAATGAATATCAACCACACTTTTTATGAAAGAAACCCATTATGACTCAGGAAGAACTCAAACAGCAGGCGTTGAATTATCATGCTTCCGGCCGCCCCGGAAAGATCACCGTTATCCCGACCAAGCCGTGCCGTACCGGCAGCGACCTCAGTCTGGCTTACACCCCCGGCGTGGCTCAGCCCTGTCTGGCGATCAAGGAAAACCCCGCCGATGTCTGGAAATATACCACCCGCGGCAATATGGTCGCTGTGGTCAGTGACGGTACTGCCGTTCTCGGTCTGGGCAACATCGGCGCAGAAGCCGGTCTCCCGGTGATGGAAGGTAAAGCTGTCTTGTTCAAACATTTTGCCGACATCGATGCCGTTGCGATCTGTCTGGACAAGGTCGCCAACTCCGAAGGCCGTACCGATGCGGATAAACTTATCGCCGCAACCGCCTGTCTGGAACCCAGTTTCGGCGGATTCAACCTTGAAGATATTGCCGCTCCCGCCTGTTTCAAGGTGGAACGGGAGCTGAAAAAGATCATGAAAGTTCCGGTGTTCCATGACGACCAGCACGGAACCGCGATCATCTCTCTTGCCGCGATTCTCAACGGTCTCAAGGTCGTGGGCAAGAAGATCGAAGAAGCCAAATTTGTCGTCAACGGAGCCGGTGCCGCCGGTTTGGCGTGCAGCCGCTTCTATCTCACTGCTGGGGCTAAAGTCGAAAATATGACGCTCTGCGACATCAATGGTGTTCTCCACACCGGCCGTACCGACTTGAGCGAAGAGCAGAAGCTCTTTGCCAAAGATACTGAAATGCGGACTTTGAGTGAAGCGATCAAAGGAGCGGATATCTTCCTCGGATTCTCCGCGCCCAACTGCGTGACTCCGGAGATGGTTGCTTCCATGAACAAAGATGCCATCGTCTTTGCCATGGCGAACCCCACGCCGGAAATTTTCCCCGATGCGGCGATCGCCGCCGGTGCCAAACTTGCCGGAACCGGCCGCAGTGACTTCCCGAACCAGATCAACAACGTTCTCGGTTTCCCCGGTATCTTCCGCGGTGCGCTTGATGTCCGCGCCAGCGATATCAACGAAGAGATGAAACTTGCCGCCAGTGCCGCTCTGGCGGAGCTGGCAGTTTCCGCTATCCCCGAAGATGTCAAAGCGGAACTCAAAACCGCATACCCCGCCGATGCCGCCAACGGCATGTTTGACCGTGCGCCCGGACTTTATGCCGATATGGTCATCCCCAAACCCTTCGATCCCCGCGTGGTTCCGCACGTTGCCCGCATGGTGGCGGAAGCGGCGATGAAGAGTGGTGTCGCGCAGATCATGATCGACGATCTGGATGCATACGAAGCGGAAGTTGCCGCCCGTATCAAAAAGAACCGGTAACTGTTATGCTTGATACAAATGGAGAAAAGCTATGACGTGGGATTTTAATACTGCTGAAATCATCCGGACGACGATATACGTTGTTCTGGCGATCGCCGGTTTTATCATTTGCATCAAGCTGCTCAAATTTCTGCTGGGAATAATAATCGGCTTTGTGCTGACACTGGTGCTGGCGTACATCTATTTCTTTTAGGTTGTTATTGTCTCATTTCTTGTGAAATCAAAACTTCGGCGGTGCATTGCGGGCAATCTCGCGCCTTGCGTCGCTCGCCGCTCGGGTCGAGTACAGTCGTACACTCCCCTCGCTTCTCGCTTGCAAAACACGACCTTGCCTC
>JAFVZN010000047.1 GCA_017508135.1 Lentisphaeria bacterium
CATACTCCAGCCCAGCTTATAGGCGGTGATATCGCACCGCCGGGCGGGTTTTGCAAGCGAGAAGCGAGGGGAGTGGACTTGCGTCCTCGACCCGAGCGGCGAGCGCAGCAAGGCGCGCTCCGGCAAAGCGAGATCACCGCCACTCCCTACTGCGGCGAGCGCAGCAAGCGCGCTCCGGCAAAGCGAGATCAACGCCCCACCACAGCGAGATAAACGCCCCGTCCTCACAATCGCGAAGTCAGGCTTGTTAACTTTTCTATCAGACGTTCGCGTAATTCCGCCAGACGGGTTATGAAGAAAGGGGTCTGCTCCCGGAAAAAAGGATGGCGCGAAGCGATGGCGACAAGCGCATTTACAGTATCTTTCAAATCGCTCAGAGAACGTTTACCTAAACTGATTTGAAGTGCTGTTGTGCAATTTTCTCCGGGCGTGAGAAAGTCGGATGTCCGCGCCAGAAGTTTGGCAAAGGCGCAGCTGCATCCCAGAACTTGCGCGGTCAACGATTCCGGCATGGGGGTTGCGGTCAGTATGTTCCATTCCGAAGAGAGCATATCCAGCTCTTCTATGACCGCAGTGTCCGCTGTGCGTGCCGGATTGGATATTTCCAACGGTTCATCCTCGTTTTCATCGTTGTCGGTGAACCAGTTGTGCAGTGACTCTGCGGCTTCGGAACTCGGAACCAGATCCATCTGGCTTGAAAGCTGTCCGAAAATAAGTTCTTCCTCGTCCGGAAGATCAAGACAGGCGGCAAGTTCGCGGAAATAGCCGGATATCCGCCGTTCGTCACGACGGATCTCTTCTTCCCACTGAAACTCGTTCCAGTTCTGATGTTTGCCGGTAAACTTGCCCATAACAGCCTTTAAAGTGGATCAGCGGCGTTTGCCGAACTCTCCCCACAGTGTTTCCAGATCATATTTGTCCCGCATTTCCGGGCTCATGAGATGGACGATGACATTGCCGAAGTCCAGCAGTGTCCAGCCTCCGGCGTTGTCGGCTTCGTCGGAGATGGGGCGGAGCTGGTAAACTTCCCGCACCTGCCGTTCGATAAAGCTGGCGAGTGCCCGGAGCTGAGGTTCGCTGGTTGCGGTTGCCACCACGAAGAAGTCGGCGATACTGGATTCTTCTCCCAGAGCCAGCAGAGCCGGGTTTTCTGCAAATTTTTCTTCGGCACATTTGATGCAGAACTCTGCAAGTTCACGCGACTGGTTCAATCTGATTTCGTTTTCGTTCATAATCTGCAATACTCTTTCATTCATTTTCGTTCGTTGTTCCGTAGAGATTGTGAGCTTTGATGAAAGCGGTCATCTCATCCGGCAAATCTGTCTCACCTTTAATATTACCTGTCAACGGTGATTTTTCCATTGAATTTCTGATTTTAGTCGAAGATATTTCAAAAAATTTTCCGGGGATGATACCGGAAAGCAATTTTTCCGTCATTTTGTCGCCCCAGAAATCTTTCAGCACCTCCGGGGAAACGGAATAATTTTTCCGGGGATAACAGTAGATCGCATAATTTTCCGCAAGCTCCCGGCTCCGGTGCCAGGTGTGCAGTTCCTTCAAGCTGTCGGCTCCGATGAGCAGTGCCGGACGGATGCCCTGTTCCGCTTCGATAAACTCCAATATGTCGATGGTATAGCTCGGAGTTTTGCTGATACGGCGTTCGATATCAGAGACGCTCATGGCGTGTTCTCCGGATATGAGCATGGAGACCATCTCCATTCTCAACTCAAACGGAGCTCTCTGAAAATTGAGTTTGTGCGGCGGCGCGAATGCGGGGACCCACATCACATGGTCGCAGACTCCGGAGGCCAATGCTCCTTTTGCCACTGCCAGATGTCCCCGGTGCGGCGGGTCGAAACTTCCACCGAAAAATGCTGTTGTCATATTGAAAAATACCTCCTGTCCTAATTAAAATAGCGTTTTTTTGCTAAAAATCAATCAAAAAGATTGAAGTTTTTATTGAAATGCTGTATTTTTAGTAAAGTGCAGGGATTTTTGCCATCCCCGCAGGAAAAATCATAATGTGATACGGCGGCTTGCTGTGTCGGAAAGAGAGTGTCGTTTATGAAAAAATCGAAGTGGATCGCAGTTGCCGCGTACAGTGCGGCGTTGCTGCTGCCGCTGTTGTGGAGCGGCTGCCGGTCGGATATTTACTATCAGAACCGGGCGGTGGAACGGGCGAGAAAGTTTTTGCTTGAAAAGGCATCTGATCTTAATTGGGAACAGCGGGAGTTTGTCCGCTATACGGACCCCGTATTGATGCACAGTCACGTTATCGGCGGACACAGTGTTGCCGATCCGGCGCGGCTCGCCAGTGAACAGCGGCAGATCTGTGTCACCTGGCAGATCCCCGGTAAAGAGGGGTTGTATATGGTGTTCGGTGTTTCCGGCAGCCGGATGGCAAACTGGTATCCGGAACGCATTCTCCGGCGCGACTATGCCAACAGAAAGAGTTCCCCGCTTGCCGGAGTTGCTCAGAGTGCGTTCAGTTATGCCAGAGACAATTTGTTCCACGAGCTTTCGGTCGAAGATATGAACCGGGTACGTTTTTCTTCACCTTATCTGGTGCAGACCAATTTTCAGATCGCCATCGCGCCGCCTGCCGGAAGTTCGGCAGAAGATGCTGCCGCTTTCCGGGAAAATCACGGCAAAAAACTTCAATTGTCTCTGGTGTGGAAGCTGGATGAAAAACGTTCCGTTTACTTCTGTGGTTTCGGGATACCCGATTTGAGCCAGTGGCAGATCGTCCGCGCCGGAGTTATCGACAGCACTGAATTGCAGGGCAGGGTGGTCAGAACCATCCTTACTCCGGAGCAGCGTTTGGAAAAACTTCCGGATCTGGCGACGGTCAAGATCATCGGATGCGAGTGTGAACACAGTGAAAAGTGCAGTAAAGCTGGTTTTTGCGAGGCAGCTGCCGGAAAAAAGAGTAATAACCCCGGGAGATAAAAACTATGTTGTACAGTATGACCGGATTCGGTAAAGGTAAAGCCGTTTTCTCTGACGGCAGAACCATGCAGATCGAAATATCTTCCGTCAACCGCAAGCAATTGGAGATCCGTTTCCTGATGCCGCAGGAGCTTGCCGCTCTGGAAAACGATGGCCGCAAATATATCGCCACTCTGGTATCCCGCGGAGCGATCCAGGTCCGGGTGACGGTCTGCAATGCGTTTGGAAGCAGCAGTGCCGGAGTTGACCGTGCGGTGCTGGATAATTTGATAAAAGAGTGTCTGGCGGCGCGGGAACGGGCAAATTTGAGTAAAGACGTCAACGTGGAAGCTCTTCTTGCTCTGCCCGGAGTTCTGCAGAATGCCCCGTTGGATACCGATTCTGATGAGTTGGCACAGGTTTTCAATGCGGCACTCCGTCAGGCGGGAGAAAATTATCAGAATATGCGGCGCATCGAAGGTGCCAACTTGAAGCATGATCTGGAAAAACGCCTCAAGTCGCTGGAGATGATGCACGGCGAATTGTATATGATGACCTCCATGCAGCCGGATCTGGTCAAACAGCGTCTGCTTTCCCGTTTTGCCGCAGAGAAGTTTCCGCTGGAGCCGGATGATCCGTCGCTGATGCGGGAGGTGTTGTTCTACATCGACCGGGGTGACGTGACGGAAGAATTGACCCGTTTGACCAGCCATTTTGAGCAGTTCCGCAACTTTCTGGAAGCTGATGTTCCGGTCGGCAGGAGTCTGGACTTCCTGATGCAGGAGCTCTTCCGGGAAATCACCACGCTCGGCAACAAGGCGTTTGCCGGCGGCGTTTCCCGCAAGGTGGTGGCATTCAAAGCTGAAGCGGAAAAGATTCGCGAACAGATACAGAATATAGAATAAGGTTATGGAGTATTTATTATGATGACTCTCCGAGAGAAAAACAGTGTGCTTGACCGGATAAACTCTGAACTTGCTGAAAGTTACGGCGACCGTTTCGGAGTAAACGATCAGGTCAACGATACCGTTCCCAGCCGTGCCGAAGTTATCGGGGTGACCGGGATGCTGCTTGAGATCCTCTTTCCCGGTTTTGAGGGGGCGGGGAACTATCCCAATACCCGGGTGCTGCTCGGGACTGTAATGCGGGAACTTTCCGAATTGATCGGACGGGCGTTGCGCCACAGTAAAGGCGGAGTTTGTGCGGATTGTCAGGCGGATTGTGTCTCCAAGAGCGATGAGCTTGTTATCAAACTGCTGGATGCGCTTCCGGGGATCCGGGAGGTGCTGAAAGCCGACGTTGAAGCTGCTTACAAAGGAGATCCCGCCGCCCGGAATTACGATGAGATCATTCTCAGTTATCCCGGTGTTAAAGCGGTGGCGATCCAGCGGCTCGCGCATGAACTGTTCACCGCCGGAGTTCCGCTTATCCCCCGGATGATGACTGAATATGCCCACAGTGAAACCGGTATCGATATCCATCCCGGAGCAACGCTGGGGAAGGGGATATTCATCGACCACGGTACCGGGGTGGTGATCGGAGAAACGGCGGTCATCGGTGACAATGTCCGTATCTATCAGGGGGTGACGCTCGGAGCGGTAAGTTTCCCGAAGAATGCCTGCGGAATGTTGATAAAAGGTTTGCGCCGTCATCCGACGATCGGCAGCAATGTGACCATCTATTCCGGAGCATCCGTTCTGGGCGATGTCACCATCGGAGATGATTCCATTATCGGCGGTAACGTCTGGCTTACGGAAAGTCTGCCGCCGGGAACCAAGATCACCGCTCTGCCGCCGGAACACCGCATGAAGTTTCTCAACGGAAAGAAAGAACAATGAGTCAGGCTCCGTATAATTTCCGCAATACATTGTCTGTCCTCCGCCGGATCGAAGAAAAGTGCGGTCAGACTCCGGGTACGGTCAAACTTCTGGTGATAAGCAAAACCATGCCGCCGGAGGTGTTGCAGGAGCTTTATGATGAATGTGGTGTCCGGGAGTTCGGTGAAAACCGGGAACCGGAGCTGGCGATGAAAGTCGCCGCTCTTCCCCAAGATATCAAATGGCACTTTATCGGACCGCTGCAATCCAACAAGGTCCGGAAAGTGGTCAAACTGGCATCTGTCATCCATTCCGTATCCTCTCTTTCACTGATCGAACGTATCGAACGTATCGCCAAAGAGGAGGGGAAAGAGCCGGAATTTCTGCTTGAAGTCAATGTTTCAGGAGAAGCATCCAAAGGCGGATTTTCGCTTGAAGAGCTTTTTGCCGCCGCCGGTGCCGCCGGGAAATGTGTTCACGCCCGGTGGCGAGGTTTGATGACGATGGCTCCGCTGGATGCCGACGACGATACGCTGGAAGATATTTTCTGTACTCTTGCCCGGTTGAAAAAAGAGTGCGAAGAACGCTGTCAACTTGCTCTTCCTGAATTGTCAATGGGGATGAGCGGCGACTTTCCCATCGCTGTTGCTCAAGGGGCGACGATCGTCCGTATCGGCAGCCGGATCTTTGAAGGCGTGGAAAAAATGGGTAAATAATGGCTGTCACGGCGGAAACAGCTTGATATTATCCAAAATGTGATATATATTAAAAGAGTGTGTTTTTTAAACTAAGTATGGATTCTTCTCAAAGTCGGATCCCAAAAACGTCAAGGAGACAATATAATGGAAGTCAAACTCAATGGTAAAGTCGCCGTTGTTACCGGCGGCGGTGGTGTGTTGTGCGGCGTTATGGCGAAAGCTCTCGCCAAGGCCGGAGCCAAGGTCGCGATCCTCGATCTGCGCGCTGATGCTGCCGAAGCTGTCGCTGAAGAGATCCGCGCCGAAGGCGGTATCGCAATGGGTCTTTCTGCCAACGTTCTGGAACTTGAAAGCCTCCAGGCCGCTGAAGAAAAAATCTCTGCTGCTTACGGTCCCTGCGATATTCTGGTCAACGGTGCCGGCGGCAACAACCCCAAAGGTACCACCAGCAAAGAGTTTTTGACCAAAGAAGATCTGGCTGCCAAAGTCGAAGGTGTCACCACTTTCTTTGACCTCGATCCTGCCGGTGTCGGTTTCGTGTTCAACTTGAACTTCCTCGGAACTTTGCTCCCGACTCAAGTCTTTGCCCGCAAGATGGCTGAAGGCAAGGGCGGAAATATCCTCAATATTTCCAGCATGAACGCGTTCTGCCCGCTGACCAAGATCCCCGCTTACTCCGGTGCCAAAGCTGCTATCAGCAACTTCACCCAGTGGCTGGCTGTTCACTTCTCCAAGGTGAACATCCGTGTCAACGCCATCGCTCCCGGATTCTTCCTCACCAACCAGAACCGCGCTCTGCTGACCAATGCCGACGGTTCTCTCACCGCGCGCGGCAACACCATTCTGACCCACACTCCGATGGGCAAATTCGGTTCTCCGGAAGATTTGGTCGGCGCGATGCTCTTCCTGCTGGATGATGAAGCTGCCGGTTTCGTCAACGGTGTCGTTCTGCCCATCGACGGCGGTTTCGCGGCGTTCAGCGGCGTTTGATTTATAATTCAACCAACTATATTTTAAGGAATAGATAAAATGGATAAAAAAGCTGATATCGGTCTTATCGGTCTTGCGGTAATGGGCGAAAACCTCGTCCTCAACATGGAAAGCCATGGTTTCAGTGCCGCAGTTTACAACCGTACCGTCGAAAAAGTCGACAACTTCGTCAACGGCCGCGGCAAAGGCAAAAACTTCATCGGATGCCACTCCCTTGAAGAACTTTGCAACAGCCTCAAATCTCCCCGCAAGATCATGATGATGGTCAAAGCCGGTAAGGCTGTCGACGATCTCATGGAGCAGATCATCCCCTACCTCGATAAAGGCGATATCCTGATCGATGGCGGAAACAGCCACTTCCCCGACACCATCCGCCGTACCAAGTATCTTGCTGAAAAAGGTCTGCGTTTCGTCGGTTCCGGTGTTTCCGGCGGTGAAGAAGGCGCGCTTCTCGGCCCCTCCCTCATGCCCGGCGGTGACCCGGCTGCCTGGGAAGAGATCAAACCGATCTTCCAGGCCATCGCTGCCAAAGTCGCCGGCGGCCGTCCCTGCTGCGAATGGGTCGGTGCCAACGGTGCCGGTCACTATGTCAAAATGGTCCACAACGGTATCGAATACGGCGATATGCAGATGATCTGCGAAGCCTACTGGATCATGAAGAACGTTCTCGGTCTTAGTGCCGAAGAGTTCCACGAAGTCTTCACCGAATGGAACAAGGGCGAACTGGACAGCTATCTCATTGAGATCACCAGCAACATTTTCGCCATGAAAGATCCCGAAACCGGCAAGCCCGTCGTCGCTATCATCCTCGACACCGCCGGTCAGAAGGGTACCGGTAAGTGGACCAGCCAGAGTGCGCTCGATCTCGGTGCCCCGGCTCCCACCGTTGCCGAAGCTGTGTTCGCCCGCTGCCTCTCCGCCATCAAGGAAGAGCGCGTTGCCGCCTCCAAGATCCTTACCGGACCCAAGGCTGCGTTCACCGGTGACAAGAAAGCCTTCATCGAATCCGTCCGTAAAGCTCTCTATGCTTCCAAGATCTGCTCCTACGCGCAGGGTTATCAGCTGATGAAGCTTGCCGCCAAAGAGTACGATTGGGACCTCAAGTACGGCGAAATCGCTCTGATGTGGCGCGGCGGATGCATTATCCGCGCTCAGTTCCTCGAACGCATCAAAGAAGCCTATGACAAGAACCCCGCGCTGGAAAATCTGCTGCTTGATGACTTCTTCCACGGTGTCATCGACAACTGCCAGGCGGCATGGCGCGAAGTCGTTGCCACTGCGGTGATGAACGGCGTTCCGGTTCCGGCGTTCAGCAGTGCGCTTGCCTACTACGACGGTTACCGTTCCGGCAATCTGCCTGCCAACTTGCTGCAGGCGCAGCGTGACTACTTCGGCGCGCACACCTACGAACGTGTCGATGCCGAACGCGGTAAATTCTTCCACACTGCCTGGACCGAAAACAGCGGTACTACCGTTGCCGGTACCTACATGGCGTAAGGTGTTGATGTAAAACTTACGGCGGGAACATCTGAAAAAGGGTGATTCCCGCCGTTTTGTCAAAAAAAGGATAACTCATTATGGCGATTTATACTCAAAAAGGCGGTGCCGATGTTGCGGTAACTGATGCCGAATTGCAGGAAATGGTGCTGAGTGCCATTGAAAAATCCGGCAAAACGATCAAGCGTATGCTGCTGCTGCCGCCGGATCACACCCGGCTCAACTCCTGTGCCGGTCGTATCACCGAAATCATTTACGAAAAATATGCTCCCACTTGTCACATCGACATCATGCCCGCGCTCGGAACGCACAGTGCGATGACCGATGCGCAGCTGGAGATGATGTTCGGAGCAAACATTCCCAAGTCCGCGTTCAAGGTTCATGACTGGCGCAATGACGTTGTGGCTCTGGGCAAGGCATCCAGCGAGTTCATCAAGGAACTTTCCGGCGGCAATCTCGATTATGAAGTCAACGTTCAGGTCAACAAGATAGTTTATGACAACTATGACCTTATCGTTTCTATCGGTCAGGTCGTGCCGCACGAAGTTGTCGGTATGGCGAACTACACCAAAAATATCATGGTCGGTATCGGCGGCTCTGATATGATCAATAAATCCCACTTCCTCGGAGCGGTCGCCAATCTGGAGAAGATCATGGGGCATGCGGACAGCCCGGTGCGCCGGTTGTTCAACTATGGTGTTGATACTTATCTGTCCGATCTGCCGTTCCTCTTCATGCAGACCGTGATGGCGCGTGACGAGAACACCGGAAAAATGGCGATGCGCGGATTTTTCGCCGGTACCGGAGAAGACCCCTTCCTCGCGGCGGCGGAACTCAGCGTGGAAACCAACTTGCAGCTTCTGGATGCACCGCTGAAAAAGGTGATCGTTTACCTCGACCCGGAAGAGTTCAAGAGTACCTGGCTCGGAAACAAATCGGTTTACCGCACCCGTATGGCGATCGCTGACGACGGAGATCTGATCGTGCTGGCTCCCGGACTGGTCGAGTTTGGAGAAGACCCCGAAAACGACCGTTTGATCCGCAAGTACGGTTACAAAGGAACTCCCAACACCCTCAAGATGGTCGCCGAAAATCAGGAACTCCGGGACAACCTCGGTGCGGCGGCGCATTTGATCCACGGTTCCAGTGAAGGCCGTTTCCGTATCACCTATTGCCCGGGCAAGGGTGTGACTGCGGACGAGATCCGTTCTGTCGGATTTGAGTACGGCGATCTTGATGAGATGATGAAAAAATATGACTTTGCCAATTTGAAAGATGGTATCAACATCGTCAACGGCGAAGAAATTTTCTACATCAGCAATCCCGCGCTGGGATTGTGGGCTCTCAAGTCCAATTTCTGAAGTGCGCGCCCTCGTGTGCGCTGATAGCGGCGGAGTGGCGGTGATCTCGCTTTGCCGGAGCGCGCCTTGCTGCGCTCGCCGCTCGGGTCGAGGACGCAAGTCCACTCCCCTCGCTTCTCGCTTGCAAAACCCGCCCGGCTGTGCGATATCACCGCCTACGGGCTTTACTGGA
>JAFVZN010000048.1 GCA_017508135.1 Lentisphaeria bacterium
GGGAGTGCCGAGCATACCTTTGCGGGCAACTGACAGGAAAGACGGTGCAGATTTGTTTGTACACAAGTTACTGAACCGCCGTATGCCGAACGGCACGTACGGTGGTGTGAGAGGACGGCTGTCCAAATAATGGACAGCCGCCTACGCGATTTTTGGTAATGTCCCAAATTTTGTGAAACTTCGACATCCAGATTTATGACAACTTTTATCGCCTTTGATAAAATATATCATTTGTTACGTGTTTTGTCGACTGCAACCGTCGAGTGCGAAGCACGAGCGGCGAGGCGGCTCTCCCGCCGCCGAAGTTTTGATTTCACAAGAAATGAGACAATAACCTTTTTTTAAGCATGTACGGGATTATTCGTACTGGCGCAAAATATCGGACGCCGGCTTCTGCCAGATACCGACAGAACCGTAGGTGTAGGAATCGTGGTTGACATATTCGAGATAACTGCGGGCATCAACGTGACCATCGAGGAAGAGCTGGTTGGCATTCTGACCGTGGGCACCGTTGCTGCGTACTTTGAACTTGTTGGCAAGAAGACCGCCTTCGACTTTGCGGATACCGGCGTTCTGACGGCAGGAGGAAACGCGGGCAGGATCCCAGTCGTCGATCAGGATCATGATGCGGCTGGCAAGCGGGGCGTGCTGACCGATTTTCAGAATGCGGCCGTTGTTGTTACCGTATTCATTGTTGAATCCGACCCAGAAGTTGTTGGAGTAGCTGGCGATCGCCCAGATATTGGCAGCGGTGGAATACGGCTTGGGATCGGAAGGACATTCCAGAATTTTATTGACGTTGACCTTGGAAGTTCCGGCTTCAGCAACGTAACCGCTGATGGCTTTACTGCTGCCGAACTCATCCGGATGGGTGGAGGCATACTCAGCCCAGGTGCGTTTCCCGGAAGAGGTGATCTGCTGTCCGGGGAGGATGTATTCGGCGTTGCTTGAAGCGTAGCTCAGGTAGTAGTTGCCGAACTGCTTCATGTTGTTGAGACAGCTGGAGGCGCGGCCGCGCTCACGCGCGCTCTGCAGAGCGGGCAGCAATATTGCTGCCAATATCGCGATAATGGCAATCACCACCAACAGCTCGATAAGTGTGAAACTGGCAGATTCCGTTTGATGCACTTGTTTTGAGGAGCGATTTTTCATGATACTTGTCCTTTCATGGTTGTAGGGTTTTGTATTCTGTTATAAGTTAACACCATTTCTGTAAATAGTCAATAGTTACAATAAAAAATTTTTGCTTCCAGTGGAGTAAATATGTCATTTATATTACGATTGTGGATGAGCATTCTTAATTTCTGTTCTGCCGGGGAGAGGTTTACCACCGCAACTATCAGCTGATTATTGAGTTTGCGTACTGCATAGAGAAAATTTCCTTTGCAGGATTTGACCAGCTCCGGCATCGGAGTTCCGGCGGCAAAGGAAGGGTAAATTTTGCCAAGTTCGGCATTTATGCCGGAAACGACCGACCAGAGACGGCTCTGCCCGGCAGAGATACCCCCGTGACCGAGGTGGAAGATCACGCCGTTGAGGTCGCAGATCATTGCGCAATAGGCGGCAAAGCGCAGCTCTTCGGCAGTGCGGGTGAAGTTGTCCGGAACCGATACGCCGACCCAGAAGATGACCGGCTTCTCTTTTGCCAGTTTCCGCACCTGACGCATATCTCTTACCGCGTTGGGGTAGAGTGCTTCGGCAAAGGAACTGCTCCAACAGGCGCACTCCAATATATCACACGCCGGGAGATAAGTGGAGAGTTCTTTTTCATCATCGACATGAATGGAAAAGAGCATCGCCGGGTGAGAAACTTTCATCCTCCGGTAAAGTCCGGTGTGGAACTTTGCTCCATCGCCCCGCTTGGCGGCACTGTCGTAAAATGGCAGCTGCGCTTCATATCCCAGACGGGAAAGTTTTCTTTTGGCGGCACCGTTGCGCGCAAGGTAGTGCTGCAAACGCGATTCCCAATCCGGGAGCAGCTGAAATCCGGTCTCCGGCTGCCGGATGAGTTTCCACAGCGGCAAACCTTCCAGGTCGATGGCATTGTTGAGTAAACCGTAATCTCCGGAACGCAAATTGAAACACGGCGTGAATTGCAGCGCGTGGCGCGCAGTGGAACTGCCGCCGACAGCAAAAACGGGGGTGTTGCCCAGCATAAGTTTTCCATCTCTGATACCGAGAGCCGCATCGCCGTTGATTGCCGGCGCGGAGAAATTTTCCGGTGTCACGATGAAACTCCGGAAGGTTCGCGTATCGGGGTTCCGCACCTCCGCCCGGTAACTTCCCGGCGGGAGCTTGGAGATGTCCAGTTTGCCCCGGGCGGGGAGGGGGGCAAGCTGTAGGCGGAGACGTCCGGCTTGATCGCAGACTTTCAGCGCGGCACTCTTTCCGAAGTTGTGTTCAAACTTGAGTTCCGCACTTTTTACGGGATAGTAGAAACGGTCAAGTTTGAGAAAGTTCGGCGGAAATCCGGTCACTTCGCCGCTGCGGGTAAAGACCGTTTTTCCTTTGGTATCTTTGACTGTCACTGTGAAGCGGCTGTAAAATTTCACCGGCTGTGAACGCGGGTCGAACAAGGTGTAACTCAGCACTTTTTCTTTGGAATTGCTCTTGTTGATGGTAAAACTTCCCCGGTCGGTCGTCAGCGTTTGCGGAAAATCTTTGTACGCAGGCGGCAAGTTGAGTTTGACTTGCAATATTCCGTTTTTAATGCTCCACTCTTCCGCAAAAATCTGCTGTCTGTTATCTGAAAAGGTGATTTTGCCGAAGGTCGAAAGATCGTGAAAGGTCGCCGCCGGATTCCAGCTTACCACCCGCCGGACACCGTTATCAAAGAGTGTTGCCGCAAAGTTGGCGCGGATGACCATGTTTTCATGCACTTTATCCAGCTTGACTGCGGCGCGGGGGATGGTGAGTTCGCCGCCCCAGTGGTCACTCTTTTTAAACACTTTGACTGCAAGCGGAAGTTTGACGGAGCTGTCCTTGCACTTTGCCGTGTAATATTTTCCCTCCGGAGCAACGGCAAAGTGAAAGTAATCTTTCCCTTTGGCATCCGGCGCAAGGAGGAACTCAAACACCTCCCCGGAAAAAACGCCGCCGCCGGCACTTCCGGCTTTGCCGGGGACTTGAAAGGTGATTTTGATCTTTTTCTCCGTGAGCGCGAAACGGAATCGCGGCGACACCGGCGGTATCATTCCGGTTTTGGACATCATCGCCTGACAATGGAACTCCCCGTTCTTCAGCGGTAACGTCACCGCCGCGCCGGAAAGTTTCAGCGCGCACAGAACTGTTGTCAGGAGTAATGTCAGAAGTTTGATTTTCATTTGTGCAGCTTTTCCAGTATGGCGTTATCCAGACGGCTGCGCACATCGAGCAGCCACTTCGTACTGCGCGGATAGCAGGTAAGCGACAGCGGTTCGGTCAGACCTTCGTGCAAAAGTTTCATGACCTCCTCTCTGGAGGAGAGTTCTTCAAGGAGCGTACACGCCCGCATATCCTGCAGCCCTTCGCGGAAAACTTCATGGTGCAGTGAATCCACCGGCCCATCTTCGCCCGGATAGACGTTGAACGGACCGCCGCCGGTAAAGCCGTTGCCGCCGGTGGGATCTTTCCACACATCGTGGTACCAGTTTACCGAATTCTGGCTGAAATAGAAGTTGAATCCCCAGTGAAGAAAACCGTCTATCTTATGCACATAGGCAAGTATTCCGAATACCCGGTTGCGCATGGAGGGCAAGCCGAACTGCCTGTTGGGTACACCCTTTTCGTAATCGCCGCAATAATAGACCCAGCGGCGTTTGAGGTCAAACTGCTCAAAGTCGGCAAACTTCGGTGTCGCCGGTATCGGTTCTGCGATGGCACCGGTTTTGAAAAAGTCCACATCGCTGAGCGCATCGATCACCGGATAATCACCCACCAGCGGTTTTACCACCGATGCCGCGTAACGGTAGTTTTCCAGAAACGCAAGCGGCGGTTCGTCGGAGATGTGGAAGAACAGTTTCCCGTGCAGTCCTTCGCGGTCAAAGAACGCGGTCAACTGCGGCAGGAGCTGAGTAAGACAGTTCCGGTACTCTTCCGAATTTGCCGCACACTCCCACCCGAAACGGGATTCGCCGTTGACGATGACGCGCGGGGCGGATTTCGCCCCCCACTGTGAGAATAAGTGCGGAGCTTCAAAATATTCAAACCCGATACTGCGGGCGAGGTCAAGCCACTTTTTCAGCAGCGTGAAATCAAAATCATATTTCCCGTCGCGCTCCGTTACGGTCAACAGCTGACAATCCGGACGTTTGTGTCCGATTGCCACATCCAGCGGCAGCGGCCACAGCGGGGTGAGCAGCACGTTTCCGCCATGCTCAAAGAGTGAACGCATATATTTTTCCAACACCTCCCAGTGGCGGCTGCTCCACGCCTCCGTGTGAAAATGGGTCATCAGGCAGTCGGCGTGGAACCAGTTTATGTTGAGAAGTTTCTGTTTGGGAAGTTTGTAGTCGAGAATTTCAAATTCCACATCGTATTCCGCGTTCATCTCCGGCGGTTCCCAGGGGAAATAGTCAACTTTGGGAATGGTGAACTTGAAAGATATCTTATGTTTTCCCGCCGGAAAATCTTCCGGTATCGCCACTTTTACCCACACTGCGTGCCAGTGACCGGGAGAGAGCCGCAGCCGCTTGCCCTCTTTAAGCAGCGGCAGCGGGTCGGGAAACAATCCGGCATCGTGGGTCAGCACGAAATCATCCGCCGGATTGCCGGGAACAGTGCAGGGAACAAGTCCTACTTCATGGAGCGTTATCAGCTCACTTACAGCGGACTCCATTTCCATGTCGATCGTCCAGTTGCCGCTGGAACGCATGGCGAGCTGGAACGCGGCGTATTCTCCCCGCGCTCCGGAAAAGTAACGCTGTTCCGGTGAATCATTGTTCACTGACGGAAAAATTTTTTCCAGTGAGGTCACAGCTTTTACTTCAAACAGCGTCATGGCAAACACTCCTTCAAAGAGGTCATTCAGCGTAATACGGGGTACACTGGATGAAGTTCAACACGCGGCGTTCACCTGCGGCACCGCCCATTTCGCGGTCGTTCTTCCAGTCGGAGAAGGTGATTGTGACCTCCGGCTTGTCCGCTTTGAACATGAGCTTGCGGGTCTGGATCTCCACCGGGTTGTCCTGGAACTGTTTGCCGCCTGCGCGCATATCATAGCTGAACCTGGGAATGATGGTCGCGCCGTCCAGCGTGGCATCGAAAGTGATCTCACTTTTGATTTTTCCATAACGCTTGTTGGCGACGTTGTCGGCATCGGCAGTCACCCAGCTGACAGTGTAAAGTTTTCCGGGAACGAGACCTTTGATCTTGCGGGAGAGTTTATTGGGTGCTTTGGCACTGCGGACAAAGAGCGCGCAGGTGTCGCCGTAGGGGGAGTTGTGCAGACGGCGGCACTGGAAACGTTTGGCAAGACCGTAGACTTTGTGCGGAACAAGAGAACCCTTTTCCGCAGGGCGCGCGGTCCAGTTTTTGAAACCGTCCTGGAAGTCGCAGTTATCAAGGTGTCCGGGGATGAGTTTGAAACCGTACCGTTTGGAGACCAGTTCCGTCTTTCCTTCGATGCAGTAGTGACGGACAAGTTTGGCGATCCAACGCTGCATTTCTTCATCACCTGAGGCGATGCTGTAACAGCCGAAACCGTACAAACCTTTGCATTTGGGGTTCGTGGCAAGTATCTGCATATAGCGGTCGTAGAAGTACTTCATGTCGATGTGCGGATAGCAGTTCGCGTTCCAGATACCGAACTTCTGATAGTTGCCGATGATGTAGGTCAGACGTTCCTGCGGATTTTTGACCAGACGTTCCAGAAAGTCGATCTGGCGGATGAATTTGGCAAAGTAATCTTCCATGCTCTTTTCATCCGGCTTGGAGAGGATGTAGGTTTCCATCAGCAGTTTGCCGCGCCCGCCGGAAACGTTGGTAAGACCCGCGACCAGCGGGCGGTGGATGGCAGGATAGTTGAAGTAGGGGTTGTACTGGGCATCCATCCAGGTGTGGATTATTTTTTCATAATCCTGAAGTGCCCAGCCCAGTTTGGTCAGAGCAGTCATAACGCTGATCGCCGCGTTGGGACCGGTTTCGTCCAGACAGCGGCCGCTGGTGGTGCGGGTGGAGTCGGCGACTTTCATATCATCGAGCATCTCCTGAGTGTTGCTCCACTTTTCCAACGGGAAACCTTCGCAGGCGAGGACCGCGATGCCGCGTTTTTTGAACTCCTCCGTCGCGATGGCGGTGATGCGGTTTTTATTGGGGATCCAGATGTTGCTCATAAAGTAGGTGTTGAAGTTCTGCCAGAGATATTTTTTTGCAAAATCAAGGTCGCAGGAGAAGGCGCCGACTTTAACCTTTTCGCCGTTGTCATAGTAATTTTTTTCGTCAACGGTAAAGGGGAACACCGGAAGTTCCGGAACTTTGGAGATGATGATCTCCGCGCCGGGAACGGAACCGGAAACGGTGACGGTGTGCGTTCCGCGTTTCAGGAAACGCATCGTTTCAGAAAGTTCATTGGGGCGGAAAAGCACCACCGGGTCAGCCATGTCGTCCAGTTTGGCGATGGCGTTCTTCTGCGGCTGAGTGAAGGCGATACGGTAGTGACCGTCATCCCATGCGGTGAACTTGTACCGGCGGTTCTCCAGTTTGCCGCGGTAGATTTCCACAACGAAGTTGTTCAAACGTTTGCCAGTTTCAGGAAGCGGCTTGAGTGCGGTCATGGAGTAGGTGTTGGAAAGAAGGACTTTGCTGGTTTTGGCATTGACCATTTCAACTTTGAGTTTGGCATCGCCTTCCGGGAGTTTGCCGAACTTGGCATGGATGAGACCATCTTCGCTGATGGGGAGCTTGAGTGAACGCTCTTGGCCGTCTTTGATATGGGTGACGCGGCAGAAGTAATCTTTATAATCCGTGTCCACGGGGTAAACCACGCAGAGGTCGATTTCACCGGTGACGGAGGAAACTTTCCGGAGCAGCGGGTCATAGGGCATGACCATCGGCAGATCGCTCTGCCACACTTTGGCAGGAGCGGAACCGTCAGCAGCTTTTTTGGTCAGTGGGATGAGGTAGGGTTCGCAGATTTCAAACTCGCCGCTGCATTTGCCGCCGTAGATGTGGAATCCATAGGAACCGTCGCGGCTCTTCTGGATGGTGACTTCACGTTCAAACTTCACCCAGCGGCCGTTGGTGTTCTCCGGGAACTTGCCCGTGCCGACACCGATGGTCCACTGCCAGTTGGAAACGACGAGCTGACTGCCGGTGCTTTTGAAGTTTTTAGTTCTGACCCAGGCACCGATAAGGTATCTTTCTCCGGCGACAAGTTTAAGTCCGCCCTGAGAAAAGTTTACAAGCTTCGGCATATTTATCCAGAGACCGGTGCGGCCTCCGGGCCCGGCTTTGGGGAGGCGTTTGACGGAATTTTCCACTTTTCCCAAGTTGTTGTTCCAGATGCCGAGATCAGTGTCGGTGCCTTTGAATTCCGCGTTGCGGATAAGGTTTTTGCCCCGGAACGCAGGGGCGGAATTTTTGACGGCGGCGGCAGAGATAGGAATGATGAAGGGGTAGCAGAACTCAAGTTCGCCTTTGCTCTTGGGACCCCACAAGGTGAAAGTGTAAGTGCCGTTGGGGCTGTCCGGCATGACGACATCAGCTTCGAGGCGTACCCATTTGCCGTTGGTATTGGCGGGGAGCTTGGCGGTTTTGACTTCACGGCTCCAGTTGCTGTTGTGGACGTAGAACGCAGTACGCGCGCTGTCGGGGGATGAGAAGTTTTTGGTCTTGACCCAGCCGCCGATGCGGTATTTGGCTCCGGGAACAAGTTTGATGCCGGTCTGACGGATCTGGATGCACTTGGCGAGGTTGAGTTTCACCGAACAATTTCTGCCGCCGGGGATGCCGCGGTCGAGGTAGACGTTGAAATCATTTTTTCCGCCTTTGGAAATTTCCCAGTCGACCAGTTCTTCATTGTTGCCGGAGAGCTGGGGGTTGAGCAAAAGGTTGTTGCCTGACCAGTGGGGCGCGGGGCGGGAACCGGCTTTGGCTTTTTCTGAAAGCGGACGCAGATAGACCTGCGCGATATCGAGTTTGCCCGTTGCGCCGGGGAAGAAGATGCGGAACACATAGTTGCCGTCTTTGCTCACCGGCATGGTGATGACCCGTTCAACTTTTACCCATTTACCGTTGGTGTCCGAGGGGAAGCGGGCAGTGTACGCGCCTTTGTTCCAGTTGGTGTCGGTGATGTAGAACGCGCAGTAATTTTTGGGATCGGAAGAGAAGCCGGAGGTGCGGACGATACCGCCCAGCAGATATTTTTCTCCGGCGACCAGAGTCAGTGCCTTCTGGACGATGCTGCTGTCCTTGTCGAGGTTGATCTGCACGCAGTCACCATATTCCGGCGAACCGCCGGGGAGTACCGTGTAAGCGTTGGCATTGTTGGTGATCCAGGTGCCGGAGTTTGCTGCCAGCGACGGATCGTGCAGCAGATTTCCCGCTGTCAGCAGGGAAATGCTCAGAATGGATACCAGTAACGAAAGAAATTTTTTCATGTTCGTCCTCTCTTTTTTTATTTGTTCAATGAAATTATGTTAATTTTTGTGCACTGTGTTTTATTATACTGCATACTTGTTCAGTTGTCAATAGAACAAGTCAACTTTTATTTAAAAATTTTCGTCGTAATATGGTGTACACTGAATGAAGTTCAACACGCGGCGGACACCTGCGGCACCGCCCGTTTCGCTGTCGTTTTTCCAGTCGGAGAAGGTGATGATGACCTCCTTTTTATCCGCTTTGAAAATGAGCTTGCGGCTCTGGATCTCCACCGGGTTGTCCTGAAACTGTTTGCCGCCGGTACGCATATCGTAGCAGAGTCCGGGAATGACAGTTGCTCCATCCAGAGTGGCATCGAGGGAGATTTCCGCTTCGGGAGTGCCGTAACGCTTGTTGGCGATGTCGTCGGCATCGGCAGTCACCCAGCTGACAGTGTAAAGTTTTCCGGGAACGAGCCCGGTTATTTTGCGGGAGAGCTTATTGGGGGCTTTGGCACTGCGGACAAAGAGTGCGCAGGTGTCGCCGTAGGGGGAGTTGTGCAGACGGCGGCACTGGAAACGCTTGGCAAGACCGTAAATCTTGTGCGGAACGAGAGAACCTTTTTCCGCAGGGTGCGCCGTCCAGTTTTTGAAACCGTCCTGAAAATCGCAGTTGTCAAGGTGACCCGGGATAAGTTTGTAACCGTACTGTTTGGAGACCAGTTCCGTTTTACCTTCGATGCAGTAGTGGCGGAACAGTTTGGCGATCCAACGCTGCATTTCTTCATCGCCGGAAGATATGCTGCAGCAGCCGAAACCGTACAGACCTTTGCAATCCGGATGAGTGGCAATCAACTGCATATAACGGTCATAAAAATATTTCATATCAACATGGGGATAACAGTTGGCGTTCCACGCGCCGGGTTTGAGGTAAGTTCCAATGGTGTAGGTGAGCCGCTCTTGTGGATTTTTGACCAGTTTTTTGAGAAAATATATCTGTTTGACAAAGTTGGCAAGGTAATCTTCCATGCTCTTTTCATCCGGCTGGGAGAGGATGTAGGTCTCCATCAGCAGTTTGCCGCGCCCGCCGGAAACGTTGGTCAAACCGGCAAGTAGCGGACGGTGGATGGCAGGATAGTTGAAGAATGGGTGATATTGTACATCCATCCAGGTGTGGATGATTTTGTCATAATCCTGAAGTGCCCAGCCCAACTTGGTCAGTGCGGTCAGGATGTCGATTTCCACACCCGGTCCGGTTTCATCCAGACAGCGGCCGCTGGTGGTGCGGGTGGAATCGGCGACTTTCATATCATCGAGCATCGCCTGAGTGTTGATCCACTTTTCCAGTGGGAAACCTTCGCAGGCAAGAACTGCGATACCGCGTTTCTTGAACTCTTCTGTGGCGATGGCAGTGATGCGGTTTTTGTCGGGGATCCAGATATTGTTCATGAAGTAGGTGTTGAAGTTCTGCCAGAGATACTTTTTGGCAAAATCAAGGTCGCAGTGAAAAGCTCCGGTTCTGATTTTTTCATCGCGGTCATAATAATTTTTTTCTTCCACGGAAAATGCATATACCGGAAGTTCGGGAACTTTGGAAATGATGATCTCCGCGCCGGGAACGGAACCGGAAACGGTGACTGTGTGAGTGCCGCGTTTCAGGAAACGCATGGTTTCAGAAAGCTCATTGGGGCGGAACAACACCACAGGATCAGCCATGTTGTCCAGTTTGGCAATGGCATTTTTCTGAGCTTTGGTAAAGGCGATACGATAGTGACCGTCGTCCCATGCGGTGAATTTGTACCGGCGGTTTTCCAGTTTGCCGCGGTAAATTTCCACGACAAAGTTGTTCAAACGTTTTCCGGTCTCCGGAAGCGGTTTGAGGGCGGTCATGGAGTAGGTGTTGGAAAGAAGGACTTTGCTGGTTTTGGCATTGACCATTTCCACTTTGAGCTTGGCATCTCCTTCGGGGAGTTTGCCGAACTTGGCATGGATGAGACCCTCTTCGCTGATGGGGAGCTGAAGAGTGCGTTCTTTGCCGTCTTTGATATGGGTCACGCGGCAGAAGTAATCTTTGTAATCAGTATCAACCGGATAAACAACACAGAGGTCGATCTCTCCTGATATAGAGGAAACTTTCCGGAGCAGCGGATCGTAGGGCATGACCATCGGCAGATCGCTCTGCCACACCTTTGCCGGAGAGGAACCTTCAGCAGCTTTTTTGGTGAGCGGGATGAGGTAGGGTTCACAAATTTCAATATCACCGCTGCATTTGCCGCCGTAAATGTGGAAAGCATAACTGCCGTCACGGCTTTTCTGAATGGTGACTTCGCGTTCAAACTTTACCCATTTACCGTTGGTGTTTTCCGGAAATTTACCGGTTCCGACGCCGATTGTCCATTGCCAGTTGGAGACGACCAGCTGACTGCCGGTGCTTTTGAAATTTCTGGTTCTGACCCAGGTGCCGATGAGATATTTTTCTCCGGCGACAAGTTTGAGTCCGCCCTGGGAAAAGTTGGCAAGCTTCGGCATGTTGATCCAAAGTCCGGTACGCCCTCCGGGACCGGCTTTCGGCAGACGTTTGATTGAGTTTTCAACTTTGCCGAGATTGCTGTTCCAGATACCGATATCAGTGTCCGTTCCTTTGAATTCCGCGTTGCGGATGAGGTTTTTCCCTATTCCTGCAGTCAGCAGGGGAAAATACAGGATTGCCGTTAGCAATAAAAAAATTTTTTTCATGAGCGAAAGTCTACTTGAAATTTATCCCGAGTTTACGGATGTTGTTCAGCATAGTTTCCGGTATTTCGGTCAAAGGTTCGCCGTCAGGGGAAACGTCGTACCAGCAATCTTCGCCGTCAGCGTTGCCCGCGCTGCCGACCGGACGCATAAAGTGGTAAGACCCCTTCTTTACCCGGTGTATCCCGCTTCCGGGCAGGGGAACCGAAACTCCGGTCTGCAGCGCATCCTGCAGTTCTGTCAGATGATGCAAATATATCTGCCGGGGAGAACACTCATGTTTAACACACAACGCGGCGGCGATGCCGCACACTTCGCCGAGCATTCCGAGTGTCCGCATCACCCGCACCCGGGAGAATGCCGTATGGGACAAACTTATGCATCTGCCGCCGAGGAAGAGGTTGTCCGTGTCGGCGGCATAAAGTGTGCGATATGGAACCGGGCAGGGGACAGTATAGGTGTGATGATAGGCACAGGACTGGAACGGTTCTGCAAATTTTTCACAATTTTCCGGATCGGGCAGGTGCAAGTCCACGCTCCAGGTGGCACAGCCGGTGCCGTCGGCATGGATGGTGTTTTCTTCAAAATCGCTCTGGGTCAAAATGTAATCGCCTTTGACCCGGTAGCTTTCCCGTTTGCCGCCGATGGGGGAGACCCAGGACAACCGGAGCTTTGACCATTCTGCCTTCCGGCATGAACGGTTCTTCAAAAACGACCAGTTGGCAAAACAGGTCATCAAGCCGTAATCCCGGATGTATTCAATATCTTTTATCTGGTCGCGGAACTGACCACATTCCCAATCCCAACAGCAGTTGGTGCGAAAGAGCGCATTGTTTTCGTTAAACTCAATTCCCCAGTTGATGTCGGGGAAAGTGGAATTTTCCTCTGTTTCCTCCACCTCCCAGAGGACGGAGTGTCCCATCACGCAGGATGAACTACTTTCCGGAGCGAGAAATTCATCGAAAACCTCTCTCCCTTCAGTGCCGTACATTACCGTACATCCGGCAAGGCGGGAGAGCAATGCATCTCCGGTGCAATCGGAAAAATATCTTGCATGACGGCGGGTGAGTTTACCGGTTTTCAGATTTTTGGTCAGTACTGCGCTGATCCGGCGCGGGGAATCCGGTGCAGTCTCTACTGCGAACACAACTTCATTGAGCAAAAGTTCCTTTTCCGGAACAAAGAGCAGTTCTTTGCGCTTATCTTCAAAGAATTCGGCATGTTTCGGCATCCCCGGTGCTCCCGTGATCGGAGATATCTGCGCCGCAAGTGTGCCAAGAGCCGGGTAGGGCGGCAAATTAACGCCGCCGCCTGCCCAGACCCGGACTTCGGAACTGCCGCAGCCGCCAAGCACCGGGCGATCCTGAATGAGTTTTATTTTCAAACCGCTGTATTTTGCTGCGAGTGCGGTACAAATTCCGGCATATCCGCCGCCGCAGACCAGCAGATCATATTGCTCCGGATCATCGGAAACTGCTCCGGCACGGGCGGCGCGGAAACGGTCAAGTCCATCGCCGTTTTCCGGTGGGATATCGTTGTCGTCTGCGGTAAAATATACCGCTTCACATCGACCGTTGAAACCGGTCAGGTCATGGAGGGAAAGCGTATGTTGTCCAGCTTCCAGAAATACTTTTCCGGCGAAGTGCCAGTGCCAGATGCTTTTTCCGGCACCGGCAATGTTTTCCAGAGCGCAATCATCGATTTTCAGTTGAAATATTCCGGCAGCATCGCCCCGGTTCCACACCGAACTCCAGTTGCGCGTCCGGGCAAACACGTTGAAATTGCCCTTGCGCGGCACCTCGAACACGGTTCGGGCATCCGCAACCGGAATGCCGATGCCGTGCGCCATCAAATATGCGCTCTTTTGCGTTTCAAATGATTGGGTGTCGACCACCCAGCCGCCGTAATCGGCAAAAGTTGCCGCTTCGATCAGGATGTTATTCATTTTACATTGGGCAAATGTCCTGAACCACCGGCTGAATGGTCAGATCAGGGATGTTCAAGTGGTCAGGGGTTTCCAGAATGTTTTTGACCACTGTTCCCAGCTCTTCCGGAGTGGTACATTTGGGCGCCATGGCGGGATCTTCCGAAGCACCGCTGATGTTGGCGTTGCGGTTGAACTCAGTTTGTCCCCAGGACGGTGTCAGGCAGGTGACGCGAACACCATAGGGGCGTACTTCAGTATAAAGACCGTGACTGAATTTGGCAAGTCCGGCTTTGGCGGCAGTGTAGATGCTCCAACCGGGCCAGGCGTAAAGGGCGCACACGCTGGAAATATTGATGATGGTACCGGATTTTTTTGCACACATCATCTTTGCCGCCCGGGCACAGCCCATGATGGTTCCGGTCAGATTGGTGTTGATGGTGGCAATGATATCTTCATCGCTCTGCTGGGCAGTCGGAACCAGATGGCCACCGGCTCCGGCGTTGTTGATAAGGACATCAAAGTCGCCGACCGTGGAAAAAACTTTATCCCAGTCGCTGCCGGATGTGACATCGGCGCGGATGTATTTCACGTTGAGTTCTTTCGCGGCAGCGGCAAGTTTTTCTTCATTGCGGCCGGTGATCCAGACTTCGGCACCGGCGGCACGGAGAACTTTTGCCATGCCGTAACCGTAACCGGTGCTGCCTCCGGTGATAAGGATTTTTTTTCCAGAGATATTCATTTGTCGTTTCCTTCAATTTTGGTTGTTAGAATCAGATTTCTGCTTTTCCGCTTCGGCAAAGGCGGCGGTGTCGGCGAGGTTGACATTGCCTTCGACCTGACCGTTATCCAGCGGATTGACCACGCGGTTGTTGAGGTCCTTGAACAGCTGCTTCATGTCAGTCACGCCGCCGATGACGAACCAGACCATGGTTATCGCGGAGATGACCAGCGGTACTGCCAGATAGAGGATGTAGAAGTAAGTTCCCCACCACTCCGGCTTCCACGGCCAGAAGATGTTCAGCACCGCCACCAGCACGAACGCGATCAGGAAACGGAAGATGATCGTGTAGATGAAAATACTCCAGGTGATCGCTTTATCGCCTTTGGTGAACTCCGGCGTGATGCCGATAAGTTTGTTGATGACCGTGCGGAAACTCCACTTGAACTGCTCCTTGTTTTCTCCATCGGTGTTGTAGATGCCGCGATGGAGCATACGGTCAAGGTTGAACGGCTGTTTGAAGGTGACCAGAGAACCGATGATGTACGCCAGCAGGCAGAAGATCATGATGATAAAGTTGATCTCGATGGAGTTTATCGGGAACTTGTGCGGCGTTACCCGCCAGATGATCCATGGTTCGAAGGGCGCGGAACAGCCTTCAAAGAATGCCGTTACCGCCGGAAGCATTCCGTTGGCATCCAGTGCCGGGTAGATGAGAGAAGCCCAGTAACGCTGCAGGAAGATGAAGCTCAACGCCAGCACCATTCCGGAAATAAGCGACGAAAACGCTCCCGTCGTGTTGCCGAAACGGCTATACAATCCGAACAGCATCATGGGACCGGCTCCGATCCACAGCGAACACATGATGGTGACGAACATATTGACGTAATCCAGCTGCGACATGAAGAATGAACCGATGAACCAGAATATTCCGCAGCCGATAACGGTGATTTTTACCAGCATCACATGGCGTTCCGGAGAGACTCCCGCCTTGCAGAAAGGCAGTACGCAGTCCTGAACGATGGTCTGCGCCGCACTGAACAAACGCGAGTCATCGGTGGAGAGCATCATGGCCAGAATAAAGAGTGCAAACAAACCGACCATACCGGTGGGCAACAGATTACGCATCGTCACCGGAAGCATCATCTGGTGGTAAAGCGTGAAAAACTCCTGATATTTAGCTGCGCCTTCCGGAGTGGTATTGAGGTGCTTTTTGACCAGTTCCAGATGGGGGGTGTCCATATTTTTGTCCTGCGACAGCGGGGCATCCTGCGGGCGGCTGCCGCCGATGACATAATCGACCGGCGGCATCGCTTGCAAGTCGGTATTGATCCTGTTCTGAAGCTCTTTGTCTTTTATAACGACTTCGCCGAGAACCTGTTCACAGAGCGTATCGCGGATGCTTTTGGCTTTGGCGGCAAAGATCGGATGGTTCAAACTGGCGATGATAAGTATTACCAGCAGAATATAAAGCAGATTTCCGAAAACTGCCCGCCAGTCGCCCAGAATACCCGCCATTTTTCCTTCATGCGCCGAACGGGCGGAGATGGTTGCTCCGACACCGAGCCAGTTGGCACGGTTGACGATCGCAGAATAGACCGTCACCACCAGTGCGAACATGTTGAAGTCGCGCAACCCTTTGATATCGTACGGATTGAGGAAACTTTCCCCGGGGACGCGGTTCTGCATCACGGGAACCACGACTTCTCCCCACGAGACCTGCGTGATGACGAAAATCGTGAAGATTATCAGCAATGGATAGCAGAGGAACCCCTGTATCGTATCCGTGATAAGCAGTGAAAGACAGCCGCCGCAGCAGCAGATGAAGAGGCACATGGAGATGACCAGCAAGGTCAAAAGCATAAAGGTCGGCACTTCCAGACCGAAAATCGGAACCGTTTGCGGAAAGTCCAGATAGTAAATAAGAAAACGTGCCGCCAGTGCCGGACACATACAGTTGGCAAGCAGTTCGGCAACGCTTCGCAATCCGGAGGCGTAGACCCGCAGTTTGCGGTTGTAGCGCAGCTCCAGAAACTGCCCCAGACTCATAGCTTTGGTCTCGCGGAAGCGGTAGGTGCAGAATCCGGTCAAACTGATGATGATCGTTACCGGTGCCAGAATGTTTTCCCAGAAGCTCATGGAAAATCCGGTCTTGTAACGCGCTTCAACGTAACCGATCAGAGTGATGACCGCCAACCCCAGTGCCACGTCTCCGACACTGATGACGTAACGGCCGGCAAGTCGTCCCGCTGCCAGATAGTCGGAAATCCCTTTTATGTACCGCCGGGAGTAATATCCCATGTACAAGATAAACGCCATCGGCACTGTCATTATCAGCCAAACTATCCAACTCATTTTTTGCCTCCACGTCAGATTGTTGTACGAAGTGTAACTGTGTTATAGTATACTGCACTACTGTGCACTTGTCAAGTCTCATTTTTAAAAAAAATGTCATTGTTCTGAAAAAAAAGTATCTGCGCCGTTGGGTGTGCATGGTTGAAAAACGGGGATTTCTGTGGTATGTTATATAAGGATGGTCTGTTACCTCATTATATATAAATATGGAGTTGAAATATGAAACGTTTTAGTTTGCTGTTGCTGTCGATTTTTGCGGTATTGATCTTCAATGGTTGTTCTTCCATAAATTCTGCTGATACCGGAGCCGTGTTTTCAGTTGCTTCGTTCAATATCCGGGTCCCCCGGGATAAAGCTCCCAACGATTGGAAGACCCGGCGCGTCCGTCTGCTGGCGTTGCTCAAAGAGCAGAAATTTGCCATCTTCGGCGTGCAGGAGGCGGTAAGTCGCCAGATCAATGATATCAAAGCTTTGGGATATGCCATGACCGGTTGCGGGCGCGATGCCGATCGCGGCGGTGAATATTCTGCCGTCTTCTACGATTCTGAACGCTTTACCTGTCTGGAAAGCAATACCTTCTGGCTCTCGCAAACTCCGGACGTTCCCGGTTCGAGGTCATGGAATACCGCCTGTCCCCGCATCTGTACCTACGGCTTGTTCCTTGATAAGCGTTCCGGAAAGAAGTTTATCTTTGCCAACACCCATCTCGACCACCGCAGTCAGGAGGCGCGGGAACGCGGGTGTAAGCTGATTTTTGATAAATTGTGGCCGTTGAACAAAAAATATCCTCTGATCCTGACCGGAGATTTCAATTCAAAACCGGACAGTGTTCAGATCGTCTTCACCGGTACTCTCTTCCGTGATGCCCGGCAGGTGGCAAAAAAGATCATCCCGGGACCGGATATGACTTTCCATGGTTACAATCCGCGCAATCCCAAACGGATGCGCGTTCCTATCGACTATATTTTCGTAAACAGACAGGTCAACGTGCATACTTTTCAGGTCATTGACGACGTGAAAGACGGCTTGCACACCAGCGACCACTATCCGTTGAAAGCGGTCGTAAGTTTGTGAAACAGAGCGCGCAGATTCAAAAAAACCGTCCTTCAGAGATGACAATTTCTCCCCTGCCGCTTTGCGGACGGGTGACAAAACCGAATACTCCGCCGGGTGCGGGTATATCTATGGTGATGACTTCATCTCCGCTCACGGTGAGCGTTTGGACGGTTTCTCCATGGTTTATCACTTCGATGATAACGCTGCCGATATCGTTGCCGGAAACTTTTACCGTAAAGTTCCGGTAACACTTTTCCGGCAGATGGTAGAGCAGTTTCGCTTCCAGATTCACGCCGAACGTAATGGTGTTGTCACGCCGTTCATATTTCCGCAGCTGAAAACTTCCTCCTCCGCCTATGGGGTAGAAAAAGGGTTCAAAATCGGCAAGCTCCCGTTCTTTTGCCGGAAGAGCTTCACCTTTGGCAATGGCAATGACCGTGGCAAGGGTGTCACAAGCCAGCTGTGCCGCGTTGCGGAACATGATTTTTTCGTTTTCCGCAGTGGAACGGGCTGATTTTCCGGTCAGATACTCCAATGCCATGTCGAAGAGTGCCTGCCGGGAAGAGGCGGCGGCGCGGGCGCAGCGGCAATAGAGCAGCGCGACCGCTTCATCGACGTTTCCGGCAAAGATTTCCGGGGTGAACTGCTCTTCATTCAACGCTTCACTCAAAGGAATACTGCACAGATATTTTGCAACATCTTTCCCCGACATCCGGTCAAGGACATATATATCTGCACCGTCAACTCCTTCCATGGCGTGTACCCCGAAGGCGGAATCCTCCAGAAAATGGAGTAAACATCCCATAAATTTCCATGCCTCATCTTCTCTGTTGTTTTGCAGACATTCTACGCTTTTTTCCAAATAGAAACGGAATCCGCTTTCGGTATATTCCAGATTTTTGTTGTCCCCAACTTGAAGCAGTCTGGTTCCCTCGCCCGGAATGTGATCCCAGTAACGGTAAAATTCATCGACCGGCGTGTGGGGGAGGTAGTGGAACTCCACTTTGTCATGAATATATAAATAGGGAGCGATTTCCTCATAATTGCTGTGAAAAATGTCCGGATAAAGGCAATAACGCTCTTCCAGTTTCTCCGCGTTTACAACTTCTGCTCCGGCGACGGCGGCGCGGGTCATTGCCTGATGGTGACGTGAGCTGGGCATGATCTTTCTCCTGTGATAATATTTCTTTGCGGCATAAGTTAACACATCTCTGCCGCTCTTGCAAGTGCGCGGATGATAATTTTCTCTCTTTTTCTTACTGAATTTATTGAAATATTGTCACAGTGGCTGTATATTAGCTCAAAAGTTTTGTTATCTGAAACAATTGGAGGTATTCTCATGGCAGACAAAGTAAAATTCGGTATTATCGGTATCGGCAATATGGGACGCGGACACTCGCTCCACATGAAGCAGATCAAAAATGTCGAACTCGTCGCCGTATGCGACATCGACCCCAAAGCCTTTGACCGTCTCGATGCCGCAACCCGTGAAAAGGTCAGATGTTATACTGATTCTGAAACTTTTTTCAACGACCCGGAGCTGGAAGCTGTCATCATCGCTGTTCCCCACTATTTCCACGTCGATCTTGCCATCGCCGCCATGGAACACGGCAAGCACGTCATCGTGGAAAAACCCATCTCTGTACATAAAGCCGAAGCGGAACGCCTTATTGCCGCCTGTGCCAAATTTCCCCACCTCGTCCGCAGTGCCATGCTCAATCAGCGCACCATCCCCGCACACCGCAAGCTGAAACAGCTTATCGACTCCGGTGAACTCGGCAGGATCATCCGTGTCAACTGGATAATCACCACCTGGTTCCGCACTCAAAGTTACTACGATTCCGGCGATTGGCGCGCCACCTGGGCGGGCGAAGGCGGCGGCGTACTGCTCAACCAGTGCCCCCATCAGCTTGACTTGATGCAGTGGCTCTTCGGTATGCCGGTCAAGGTCATCGCTCAGGCAAAAATCGCCAAGTATCACGACATCGAAGTCGAAGATGAAGTCAACGCTTATCTGGAATATGCCGACGGCAGTGTCGGTAACTTTATCACCAGTACCGGTGAAGCTCCGGGAACCAACCGTCTGGAGATCGCCGCTGAACGCGGCCGCGTCGTCCTTGAAGATGGCGAATTGAAGTTTTTGCGTAACGAAGTCGAGGTTTCCACCCAGATCAAAGAGGCTCCCGGCGGTTTCGCCAAGCCGGAAACCTGGGATTGCAAGATCAACCTCCCCGCTGAACTCCGTCAGCAGCACGCGATCATCATCGAAAATGTTGCCAACGCGATCTTGAACGGTGAAAAACTTATCGCTCCCGTCGAAGAAGGTATCCACGGTCTTGAACTCGGTAACGCCATGCTGATGAGCGGTTTGAAAAATATTCCCATCACTCTGCCTCTGGACAGTGCCGCTTATGCCGAAATGCTTTCCGGCTTGATTGCCACTTCCAAATACCTCAAAAAAAGTGCAACTGGCACACACCAGAGTGACATGTCCTCTACTTACTGAGGGGCGTTGATCTCGCTTTACCGGAGGGGCGGTGATCTCGCTGTGCCGGAGCGCGCCTTGCTGCGCTCGCCGCGGATGGAGTGGCGGTGATCTCGCTTTGCCGGAGCGCGCCTTGCTGCGCTCGCCGCTCGGGTCGAGGACGCAAGTCCACTCCCCTCGCTTCTCGCTTGCAAAACCCGCCCGGCTGTGCGATATCACCGCCTACGGGCTTTACTGGA
>JAFVZN010000049.1 GCA_017508135.1 Lentisphaeria bacterium
GAGCCGCCTCGCCGCTCGTGCTTCGCACTCGACGGTTGCAGTCGATTTTCCGGAGACCTCGCTCTGCGGCATTCCGTGCGGCTTATGCCGTACTCATGCCTTGAGTGTGGTAGTTGTTTAATACTCCAAAAAATCTCCCTGCGGCGGCGGGAGAGCCGCCTCGCCGTCGCCTTGACTTACCACCTCCGGCTTGCCGCACACTGCATCCGCCGGTCTCCGCACGAGGCTGCGCCCTGACAAGCCGGTCGCGATCATGGCATTGTGCGATCTTGGCAAAATCTGACAAAATTACTTTTTTTAAATCAGAAATTTCTCTGCGCAAACAGTGATAAAAAACACTGTTTTTGAAAAATTATGGGATGTCTGTGCCGAAAGTTTGATTTTTTATGGGACAACCGTGAGTAAATATCTCTCAGAGCGGCTCATTCTTTTCAAGCTCATCCAGAGTCGATTCACATTTGTCGAGGAAATTTCCCCACGCCGCAGGATCGACAAAGGCATATTTGTCGCCTTCAAGCAGACGTTGATACCGTTCCTCGGTCTGGTTTTGTCCGGCGTGGTTGCCGATGAAAATATCCACCTTTTCGCGGCGGCAGCGGGCGATGCTGTTCCGGAACGCTCCGCGCCAGTTTTCCGATTCGAGGTGAAGTTTGCGGATATACTCAGCTCTCAGGGTGTTGATGCCGGCACCGCCCATGGTTCCGGCGCGGAAGGTTTTGCCGCTGGCGTTCACGTTCCAGAAGAAAGAGAACGTTCCCGGCGTGTGTCCCGGTGTGGCAACGCAGTCGATTTCCGTGTTGCCGAGGGTGATTTTATCGCCGTCACGAAGCAGTACATCCGGTACAAACGGGGCAGGCGGGGCGATGTTTAACTCGCGCTCCCAGGTGAGGTCCGGGCGGGAACCGTCAACGATGCCGCAGTCGGCTTCTCCGATGAAAGTTTTTGCTCCGGTAAGTTCCACCAGTGCTCTGGTGGCGGCGGCGTGGTCGATGTGTCCGTGTGAATGGATGATGTACTTTATATCATACGGTGAAAATCCGCATTTCCAAATGGAATTTATCACCAGATACAAGCGTTCCTGATAACCGCTGTCGATCAGTATAAGACCGCTTCCGGTGTCGATAATGTGAGTTGATGCGGGGCGGGAGCCGACAAAGTAAATATTTTCAAACAGTTGAAACGGTTCCATTGTCCTGAGCCAGGGGGATTCTATCATAACGTGCTTTTTCCTTGAGTTTGATTTTGTGTACGGTAATATAGCCACGGAGTGCGGAAAATGCAAGCTCCATGCGCAAAAAAAGTGAAATGAATACTTGAAAATCTCTGCGTTTGTGCTATATTCCAAAATGGTATGAGTCAACTGAAAATTGCAGGAGGATTTTATTATGACTGGATGGATTATTGCCGGTGTCGTCGTGGTGCTGATCGTGTTGTGGTATATCGGAACGATGAACAAGTTCCGCCGCCTCAAAATTGCCATTGAAGAATCATGGGCAGGTATCGACGTTCAGCTCAAGCGCAAGGCGAACATCATTCCGAATCTGGTGGATGCGCTCCGGATGCAGATGAACTTTGAAGAAAAGGTTTTGACCGAACTTACTGCCGCCCGCACCGGACTTACCAGCAGTGACCGCAACGAAGCGATGGCGGCGAACGATAAGATCTCTTCGCTGATCCCGTCGATCCGTGCCACTGCCGAAAATTACCCGCAGCTCGGAACCAACCAGTCTTTCCTGCAGCTGATGAACGATGTGCGCGATTGTGAAGATAAGATCGCCTATGCCCGCAACCGCTACAACATGACCACCGCCCGCTACAATATGGAGATCGTCATGGTTCCGGCAAGTATCGTTGCTTCACAGATGGGATTGCAGAAGGAGAATTTGTACGAAATCGCCCAAACCCAGCGGGATGAGGCGGACAATATGCGGATAAGCAAACTCTGAAAGAGTGCTGTGCTGCTATGGATAATGAGATTTATTCGGCGCCGCGGATAGCGGCTGAAGAGGTCCGCAGTAATTTTATCAAAAGTTTTATTCTGGTCGGCGTGATGATCGCGCTGGTGCTGGGTGCGGCATATTTCATCGGTTTTATGCTCGACAATATCATGATGGGAATGCTTATCGGGGCAGGGGTGGCGTTTATCGTCATTCCGCTGCAGATCATGACCGCTAAATGGATGATATTGTCGATGACCAGCGGGCGTGCGGCAAATCCCGGCGACTTGAAAGAACGCCGGGCGATGCAGATCGTCGAAGGTCTCGCCGTTTCCGCCGGATTGAAGAAAGTTCCCGACCTCTATATCATCCCGAGTTCGGTGCCGAATGCGTTTGCTTCCGGAATGGATGAGCAGGGCGCATTTATCGGCGTTACTGAAGGATTGCTTTATATGATGGACGATCAGGAGCTTGAAGGCGTGCTTGCCCATGAAACCGGTCACATCATCCACCGGGATATCATGCTCAATCAGCTGGTGGTCGGACTTATCAGTGTACTGCTGATATTGGCGATCATAATCGAACAACTCGGTTTTGCCGGGGCGTACAGCGGACGGCGCGGACGTGACCGTGACCGCGATTCCGGCGGCGGCGCGGCGGCATTGCTTTTGTTGATAGCGTTGCTTATCCGGCCGCTTGCCATGCTTGTCGGAACTTTGCTGCAGCTGGGGATTTCCCGGAAGCGCGAATATGCTGCCGATGCCGTTGCCGTGCGCTTGTGCCAGTACAATGAAGGTCTGGCGCGGGCATTGGAAAAGCTGGGCGGCGAAAAGTATTCCAGCGATGAGATCCGGGAACTTGGCGGCGAAAACATGGCTTGCATGTACATCAACTTTCCCGGCGGCGAACTCTTTTCCACTCATCCGCCTATTGCCGAGCGTGTGCGCCGTCTGCGAAATATGTATTGAGGGGCGTTGATCTCGCTGTGGTGGGGCGTTGATCTCGCTTTGCCGGAGTGGCGTTGATCTCGCTTTGCCGGAGCGCGCCTTGCTGCGCTCATCGCGAGGGTCGAGGACGCAAGTCCACTCCCCTCGCTTCTCGCTTGCAAAACCCGCCCGGCTGTGCGATATCACCGCCTACGGGCTTTACTGGAGTATGTGTCGCCTGACGGCGACCAGGGTAGTGGTGATGTGCGCCACCTGCCGGTGGCTTATGAACGCCTGACGGCGTTGTTCGGTGTGTGCGGAGTGGGTTGGC
>JAFVZN010000050.1 GCA_017508135.1 Lentisphaeria bacterium
GGACGGCGTTGAGTTCCGGGCAGCTGCGGTACGGCATGTAACCGCCGAGGTTGGTGATGGTGACTTTGCCGCCGAAAGCCATCGCCGCACCGCGGATACAGCGGTCGACCACGGCGCATGCATTCTTCACCGCTTCCGGAGTTTTTGCACGCACCTGAAGTTCAAGTTCGGCGCGCGCCGGAACCACGTTGACGGCGTTGCCGCCGTCGGAGATGATACCGTGGATACGAACACTGTCTTTATCGTCAAAAGTGTCCCGCTGTGAGTCGATCATATTCAATGCCTGCCGCGCCATCGTTGCGGCATTGATGCCGTCCCAGGGACGCAGACCGCCGTGAGCGGCTTTGCCTTCAAAAATGATCTGCTTCATACAGAAGCCGTTGAAGCTCTCCGGAGTGAAAGTATCGTGTCCGGCATGGATGAGCAGAACGGCATCAATATCGTCAAAAACCCCCTGCCGGATAAATTCCGGCTTGCCGCCGCAGTAACTTATTTTTCCGGAGGCGATAAGTTCCCGGCAATATTCCAGACTCTGAAACTCTTCCGCCGGAACTGCGATAAACGCAAGGGAACCTGACAACTCCTTCACCACCGGAACCAGTGCCGCCGCCGCCCCCAGCATCATCGCCAACTGGGCATGATGTCCACAGGCATGAGCCGCACCCGTTTCCGGATCAGCAAAGGTGTGTGAAGGAACCGGAAGCGCATCCAGCTCTCCCATAATGGCAATGCGCGGTCCGGGTTTGCTGCTGTCGATATCGGCGCGAACACCGGTGATGGCGAGTCCGGTGCGGACCGTAAGTCCGAGTTTTTCCAATTCGGCACAAACCAATGCGGCGGTCTTTTCCTCCCGGTAACCGAGTTCCGGGTTGTGAAGTATTTTTTCTGCCAGAGAGATTATCTCCTGCCGCCGGGATTCCACGGCGGCGATCATCTGCTGTTTCAATCTGCTGCTGTCACTCATGCAAAAAACTCCTCCTGCTTGTATTTTTCCAATACGCTCATGTCGGGTTCCACGTCCAGACCGGGACGGTTGCGCATTGTATAGGTTCCCGGCTGTTCGGTAGTGAGCAGCGGAGTACCGAGGTTTTCTGCATAGAACTTGTCAACCGGAGAAATATCGGACGGATAATTCACATGCGGCAAAGTGGCAAGGTTGGCGACAACAGTTGTCCCCAGAGAAGATTCCCCCATGCCGCCGAGCCAACAGCCGATGTTGTTCTCTCCGCAAAGTTTATGGATCTCCAACGCGGGAGTTATACCGCCGACCCGGGCGTATTTGATATTGATGACCTTGCAGGCGCCGATCTCTATCGCCTGACGGGCATCCTGAACCGAACAGATGCTCTCATCCAGACAAATGGGAGTAGCGATCTGTTTCTGTAATTTGGCATGGTCAATAAGGTCATCATGCATCAGCGGCTGCTCGATCATGGCAAGGTTGTATTTGTCCAGAGATTTGAGCATGTCAATATCATCGAGAGTGTAAGCGCTGTTGCAGTCGATATGGATGGTCAGATCCGGATAAACACTGCGCACTGCATCCAGCATATCGCACTCCCAGCCGGGGCAGAATTTCAACTTTATCCGGGGATAGCCCATTGAAGTCATTTTGTCGATACCGGCAATCAGATCATCAAAAGTTTTCAACACGCCGAAGCAGTAACCAATGGATGCTTTTTCATGGGTTCCTCCGATAGCCTGTTTCAAAGGTATCCCCTGCTTGCGGGAGAGCAGATCCCA
>JAFVZN010000009.1 GCA_017508135.1 Lentisphaeria bacterium
ACCCGACCCGCTTCCAGCACCCCGTCGCCGGTACTTACAAGAAGTGGGCTACCGAAAACGGCCGCAAGTACTTCAGCGTCGCCTCCGGCGGCGGTACCGGACGTACTCTGCACCCGGACAACATGGCTGCCGGTCCCGCCAGCTACGGCATGACCGATACCATGGGCCGTATGCACGGCGATGCCCAGTTCGCCGGTTCTTCCAGCGTCCCGGCTCACGTCGAGATGATGGGCTTGATCGGTATGGGCAACAACCCGATGGTCGGTGCCTCCGTGGCTGTCGCCGTTGCCGTTTCCCAGGCGAAGTGACCGTCTGAATAAAACTCAGCAAGCGGAGGAGACGCCCGCCAACGGCGTTCCTCCGCTTTTTTGCTCCGGTGAATATCATGGGTATTGAAATCGAACGTAAATTTCTGGTCGCATCCGATGCATGGCGCAGTGAAGTAATTTCTTCAACGCAGATGCGTCAGGGGTATCTCGGCGGCTCCGCCACGACCATCCGTATCCGCAGCACCGGAACAGCCGCATTCCTCACGATAAAAGGACGTGCCAACGGCATATCACGCACAGAATTTGAATACCCCATCCCGGTGGAAGATGCCGAAATCATGCTCGGTTCCATGACCAAAAATTCCATCGTCGAAAAGATCCGCTATACCATCCCCGCTGAAAACGGTCTGTTCTGGGAAGTGGATGAGTACCTCAACGGCAACGCACCGCTTTTCACTGCGGAAATCGAACTGCCGACACCTTACACCACCTTCCGCGTTCCGGACTGGCTGGGCATCGAAGTTTCGCACGACAAACGTTACACCAACCGTTCCTTGAGCCGCGAACCGTACTCGACATGGGACGGGAAGTCCGCAGTTTCAGAGAAAGAGTGAGTTATGGAACAGAGTTCTCTTTTTTCCGATTCCATGACCACCCGTCCGCTTGCCGACCGGATGCGCCCGGCGGCGATAGAAGATATCGTCGGTCAGGAAGAACTGCTCGGTGACGGCGCACCGCTGCGCCGGATGATCGACTCTGGAAAGTTGTCCAGCTTCATCCTCTGGGGGCCTCCCGGCTGCGGAAAAACCACGCTGGCGCGTATTCTTGCTTCGCGCACCAATTTACGTTTTACTGCGCTCTCGGCAGTTTTTTCCGGAGTGGCGGATTTGCGCAAAGCCTTCGATGAGGCGGCAAAATATCACCAATACGGTGAAGGAACGCTGCTTTTTGTCGATGAAATACACCGTTTCAACCGCGCACAACAGGATGGATTTCTCCCCTTTGTCGAAAACGGCACAGTCGTACTGGTCGGAGCCACCACAGAAAACCCATCCTTTGAACTGAACAGCGCGCTTCTCAGCCGCTGCAAGGTATTCACTCTCAAACCGCTCTCCGCCGCCGCACTCGAACAGCTCATCTCCCGTGCGGAAACCATTATGGCGCGTCCCCTCCCCGTCACCGCCGATGCCCGCCAAACTCTTATCGACCTGGCAGACGGCGACGGCAGATATTTCATCAACCTTCTCGAAACGGTCTACGATCTTACCGGCATGAACGAAACACTGGATACCGATGCTCTGCTGAAAGTCGTTCAACGCCGCGCCCCCATTTACGATAAAGACCGCGACGGTCACTACAATCTTATCAGCGCACTGCACAAATCTTTGCGCGGCTCGGACACCGATGCCGCACTTTACTGGGCGGCGCGAATGCTTTCCAGCGGTGAAGATCCCTCTTACATCCTCCGCCGCCTCACCCGCTTTGCATCCGAAGATGTCGGACTTGCCGACCCCAACGCCCTCAATTTAGCCATCTCCGCCTGGGATGCCTACGACCGCCTCGGAACTCCCGAAGGTGAACTTGCCATTGCCGAACTTATCATCTACCTTGCGACCGCGCCCAAGTCCAACGCCACGGAAACGGCATGGTACGCGGCAAAGAAAGCTGCCAAAGAATTCTCTTCCCTCACGCCGCCGCCGCATATCCTCAACGCTCCGACCCGGATGATGAAAGATCTCGGTTACGGCAAGGGTTACATCTATGACCACGACACACCGGAAGGCTTCTCCGGTCAGAATTACTTTCCCGAAGCCATGGGCAGAAAGCAGTTCTACCGCCCCTTTGAACGCGGTTTTGAACGCGAGATCTCCCGCCGCCTTGCCTACTGGGCAAACCTCCGTTCCAAGAAAAACGGTTGACCGCAGTTTTTTGTCCGCCGGAACACTTGCATTTTTCACTCTGACGGACTATATTAATTGTGTATTTCATACAACATTTATCAATTTTTGCAGTTTCCGGATGAGATTCCGGTCCCGGGGGAACTCCGGTGCATATCTTTGTAAAAGTGCCTCTCTGTTTGATACCTGTTGTTACCGGTAAAAAATGGAGGCAATAATAATTTCTGAGGGGAGATACTATGATTACCTTTCGATGTCCGAATTGCGGCACCGAATATGAGCTCGGCGAAGAATATCAGGGCAAAAAAGTAGCCTGCAGTGTTTGCGATTTCCGTTTCTATGTTCCGGAACATCAAATCCCGCAGACAACGCCGGTGCCGGTGCCGGTTCCGCAGGTTGTACCAAATGCATCATCTTCTCAGGAAACAGAGTTTCAGGAGATGGGAACTCCGGCAGAACCGGCTTTCAATGAAGGTCCTGCCACCTGGGTCACCTGCCCCCACTGCTGGCAGCATTTCGACCTCCGGGAGATAAAATATATCTCCCGCCATCCGGAACTCCAGGGCGATGCCATTCTGGGCGAAGATGCCCAGCTCCGCTTTGTTCCGGTAAAATATTCCGCCCGCGGCCTCGCCATCGACGCGCGCGGCATGGAGTGTCCGGAAATGGCATGCCCCAACTGCCACCTTCCCATCCCGGAGGCGGTGGTCGAACAGCCCTCATCCATCTTCTCCATCGTCGGCGCACCCTCCAGCGGCAAATCGTACTTCCTGACCTCCATGCTCTGGCAGGCGCGTAAAATCCTGCCCAACTGCTTTGAGTTCAACCTTGCCGATGTGGATTCCTCGTTCAACATGGTCGTGAACAGCTACGAAAAACTGCTTTTTATGAACAACCGTCCCGATGAACCGGTCGCGCTCCCCAAAACCGAACTTCAAGGCGGCGGTTTTACCAACCAGATCACCATGAACGGCTTCCCGGTCGACCTGCCGAAACCTTTCGTCTTTGCCATGACCCCGATGCAGGGACACCCGGGATACGGAAAAGACAGCAAAAATCTTCAACGCAACATCATCCTTTACGATAACGCCGGTGAACATTTCCAGCCCGGTCAGGAATCGGTCAACAACATGGCGACCAGCCACCTTTCCTACTCCGACGGCATCATCTTTATTTACGACCCGCTCCGGGATGCCCGGATGCAGAAATTCTGCGACAAAAACGATCCCCAGTTCCAGTTGGAATCGACCAACCAGCTGGCACTCTTTTACGAAATGTCGACCCGGATCCGGAAATTTTCCAACCTTTCCGCTTCCGAAAAGTATGAACAGCCCCTGATCGTTGCCGTCGCCAAGTTCGATGCGCTTGAGAAAAAGTTCAACATCCCGTTCAAACATGATGACTTTCTCTGCTATGACGGGGAGACGATGGAATACTCCCTCGATATCCAAAAGATCACCGATATCTCCTTCCAGATCCGCCGTAAACTTCTGGAGATCGCGCCGGAATTTGTCAGTGCCGCAGAGGGCTTTTCCGACAATGTCTACTTTGTCCCGGTCAGCGCGTTCGGCAGTGCTCCCCAATTCATCAGCTTCGACAACGATAAAAACCGCCCGATGCTGGGCATCGTCCCCAACGACATGAAGCCCAAGTGGATCGAAGTGCCTCTCCTTCTGCAGCTTTACCTCCACGGTCTCATTAACGGCAGCATAAAAAATCTTCCGTCAACGACACCGGTACAGAATTACAAGTTCACTCAGGATACCATCATCTGCACCCTCCCGGGAACCGGTGTCCGCTGCGAACTGCCGAAGGTTTACTGGGGGATGTCCGTCTACTGTCCGGAAAGCAACTGTTACTGCACCATCCCCGAACCGGAGGGTTTCTCCCGCAATGTCAGCTGCAAAGCTGCATCTCTGGACGAACAGATCGACAACGATTTCTGGAACATTTAACCGGAGAAAACCGTTATGGCTTACGAACTTATCTACACTTCGGCTCCATCCGGTCTGGTTCCGGGCAGTTCCGGATTCTGTATCGTTGCCTGCACCAAAGGCATGAATCTCCGATTGACAAGGCAGCTTGAAGCGATGAGTGCCTACAAGCCGCTCTACCCGCATTATGCCGATAATGCCTGGGATAATCCGGTCTCCCATTCGCACTGCACCTTTGACGGGAACGGTGTACGGCAGCATATTTTGAGCCGTATCTGCTTCAATGGTGTCGATTACACCGGACGATCCAACAAGCTGGCATCGCATCTGGTACTCTCCACGCAGGAAGCCGCAACTGCCGCCGGAGGTCCGGCTTCGCTTTTTCTCCGTGACGGGTTGTTCAAAGAGGCATCATGGGAGATCAAAACGGAACAATTCTTCCAGCAGCTTCCCATCCCGGAAACGCAAGCGACGGCGGTAAAGTGTTCCACCTGGGAGCAGCTCACCGGCGATGCCGGATGGGGCGGTTTTCTCGCTCAAAGCCACCTTGATAATCCCGGCAAACGGGTCTACATCTCCTACGCTCCGCATCAACACGCCGCAATGATACATCTGATTCAGGAAGCACTCAATCTGCTTCCGGAAGATAAGCGTTGGGAAGTTTCGTTCAACACCTACTTCGTCACCCTTCCTGCCGGAGCAAACTGCGCATGGCGGTGTTGTCCATCTGACAGTGAGGCGATGCTGAGTGCCCGCCGTTCTCCGCAGAACATCGTGATCGACCTCAACTCCCCCGGTGAACTGACCGCCCAAAGCCCTCTGATCGATGCCGCAAGAAGCGGTTTCATGCCGCAGACAGCAACTGCTGCTCCGCAGATCGTGGAGGAAGATGCAGAAGAGATCAAACTGAAACCGATGGTCGGAAAAAGTGTTCCTCTGCTCCAGTTGCAACCGCCGGTCACTGATGATACTGTATTGCTTCCGGCACCGCCGCCGGTATCTCACCGGAACTTCAATATGAAGATACTTTTCATCCTCATTCCGGCAGTGTTTTTCATCATCGCCTCCGCCGCCGGTGTCACCATCTACCACATCTGCAAAACCAAACAGCTCTATGCTCAAGGTAACGCCCGCTGTCTTGAATTCAAAGATGCCATCGACAAACTCACTCTCCGCTGCAATAAACATATCGCCGGAGCAAAAAAGGCATCCACGGTAAAAGAGTGCAACGACCTGCTGAGAAAAATCTCTTCTTTGCTTGAAGAGGTCAAATATATCCGGGAAAACCTGAAAAATCTGGCGATCTACGATAAAGTTTTCAGCTCTCGCGAACCGGAGATCCTGCCGGCGGTTCTGGACAAAAACTGCGCCGGGCTGCTCTCTGACCTGGAGAGAACGATCAGCGCGTTGAAGGATAAAAAGAAAAGATTTTCCGCGTTTCTCCCCCCGTCTGAAACCCGAAGCAAAAAAGGAAACACTACTGCGAAAAACCGGAGAACTCCTCCTCCTCCGACTGAAACTGCATCAAAGAAAAAGGATAAAAATCCTCCGGCAAAAACCGCCCGGACGGTCCCCAAAGTTGCCGCTGAAAACGTTTGTTTTCTGTGGCAGAAACCGCTGAGTCTGCTCCGGAAAAATGATAATATCACCATCACTCTCGGCAGTGATGTCAACGCAGAAGATATCCGGCTTTGTATTCTCGACGGCAACACCGCCAAAGTCGGCGAAGATCTGAAGTGTGACGACGGCAACGGTCGTGATGCCGTTATCTCCAGCAAATTTTCCAACGGCAAGCTGACCATATTCAAAAAAGAGATCCCCTCTGTCAAAAAAACATTCTTACCGGCTCAGAGTCTGGTGATGAGCATCAAGGTCAATGACAAGATCCATCCCATGTATTTCCAGCTGGGAAAATCGCGGCTGCATCCTGTATACAAGGATAATACCGTAACTTCCAACGGCGACAGCATGATGATCTCGCTCCCCATTGCCGCTCCTGCGGAGATCTACGACCAGGACAACAAGTTTCTGGATGCTTCCGCCGTCAAGTACATCCTCGCCATCGGAAACAGTACGCACGAATTGAAGTCCAACGGCAAAACCCTCTCGGTGACCATTCCGCATCCGGAACTGGCAAAATTGCGCCGGAAAAAACACGCTTTGGGCAAACTTGAAGATGATCTGGTCTTTATCCTCGGCCGCAAATCCGATATGTTGAAGAAGTGTTTTCCCAAAAAAGCGAATGAGGGAAATCATAAAGTCATCACCGCTTTTATCGCCTCTTACCACAATATCTGCAATAACCGGAAAGCAAAAAAAATAATCACCCGGTATATCGACCTGAAAGAAAACATCATCGAAACACTTTATCAAGAGGCGAAAAATGATTCTCATTGCACTGCCAACAGCATTGTTTCCGCCTGGCTCAAGGATGTTGAAGATTTCATTGCGCAGGGTGAAAAGGTCATCCCGCTGATACGCGCGGACAAAAGATTCCAGCTGAAAGCTATTCTGGCAAAAGAGAATACCCTCAAAGATGATTATCGCATCTTTGCCAACTCCTCCCGCACATTTGATGCGGAACTCTCCTTCATCGGCAGTGAAATCAAAAACTGCATCAGCAATTTCAAAAAACAGAAATTTGTCCTCTATCTCCGCAAGGACAATGTCGATCATAAGCAATACGTTCTCTCTGATAAACCAAAGGCAAAGAAATGAGTTACGATCCGCAAAACATCAATCCTCAACAGCTCATCATCCGGTTGAAAACCTTTCTCTCTTCATCCGATTTGACAGATTCTCCGACCGCGCGCGCACTTTACGCAAATTATCTTCAGTTGAACAATCAGCTGAGTTCGCGCATGATAAATTGCAGTTCATTGCTCAACAACCGGCAAAAGATCGAAGCTGTAACTCTGGCACAGCAGGAGCCTCCTGTCGACAAACTTTTTGCCGCCATGATGTTCCCGGAACGGAAGCTCCTCCTCCGGCTCGCATCTCTCTACTCATGGGAACTCCCGGCAGAACTCAATTCCGCGCTGATGGCAGATATCAGTCAGGCCCTGACGGAGATGAATGATCTCCGCCCGCTGCTTGCAGAGTTCCGCCGCATCGCCCGTTCCGACCAGCTGGAAAACAAACTCCGGCTGCTCCGCGAAATCAACCGCCGGGACACCAACAATCAGGAATGGGAACGCCCGCTGCGCGAAGTGGAGAACCAGTATCTCACCAAACTTATCGACAGAGCGCAGCAGACTATCATCAATGAGCAGTACAGCGAGCTGGAAAACATTTACGATGAGTTGAAAAATACCCAGTGGGTCGTCGCCGTTCCAACGGTCGTCATGCAGAAAATCAACAAAATCGTCACCGGATACCGCATGGAAATGCGCAAAAAACGGGCGGAAGAACTGCTGCTCGAAGTCAACAACGCATTGGGGATTTTCGATGTCAACGCGCTGGAAGATGCACTCTTCTGCTATAACGACCACTGCGCGACCTCCGGTTATGAACCGGAGAAAAATGAACTTATCCAGCTGCGTGAAGCCGAAAAATTCCTCTCGGAAGAAAAGGAGAAGCAGAATCTCCTCCAGGAGTTCCGGAATGGCATCGCCGTCATCACTTCACTGCTGGACAACAACGCGCCCATCATCGAGATCGATAAAGTTTACAGTGCGCTCAAGACCACAGGTCATGATATCCCCCTCCACATCTCCCGCCGCATCGAACAGTACCGGGAGGAGCTGGACCGGGAGATCCGTATCCGCCATATCATGAAAGCGTGCCGCATAATCGCCTGCGCCGCCGTCATCATCTTCGCCATCGTCGGCGGAACCAGCCTCATCTCCCGGAGCATCACCGAAAAACGTCTGGTCGGCAGCATCCGCGAAAAGATCGCTCAGAAAGACCTCCCCGGCGCACTGCTGATGCTGGCGGAAGTGGAACAGCAGCACCCCGGCATCGCCAAAGGAAGCAAAATTTCTGCGGTACGCGCCGATATCGCCAAACTGGAACAGGAGGACAAAGAGCGTCAGGCTCTTCTGGAAAAACTCTTTTCCGAAATCGAAAAATCCAGAAATGTCTGGCCTCCGGATCCTGCCATCGCCGGAAAAATCACCGAAATATCCTCTCTCGTCAAAAGCGATGTCGAAAAACAGAAACTGGCTGCCGTCCAGAAGTGGTACAAAGAGATATCCGAACGTTATTCGACTGAGTGCGAAAATGAATTCTATGTCAAGCTGAATAAGGTCAAAGAGATGCGGAAACGCATCATCGGATGTATCGAAGACCGCAAGTTCACTCTGGCAGAAAAAGAACTTTTCCGCCTCAAGAAAATCATCGATGAGATACGCAATATGCGGTTCCTGAAACCGGAACTGCTCTCGGAAAACAACAAGCTGCTCTCCTGCGTTTTCGCCCTTGACGAAATGCTTTCCACCCACCGCCTCAATCAGGCAGAGCTGAACGAAGCTCTGGAAGCCATGTGCAATGCGGCAACTCTTTCGGAACTGGAAGAGGCTCTGCGCAATTACATCTCCATATTCAAGAAACACAACGCTGAAAAGCAGACTGACCACTTCCTCCTGCTTCAAAATGACGTTGAAACATTGAAATCCATCTTCAGCTGGCAGGACAGCGGTACACGCGCCGATACCACCAACGCTTATCTCCGGGATGTTCAGCAGCTTTTACAGGATCGTCAAAATGCCGACAAAGCCTGCACCGATCTGCAAAACGCATTCAAACGCCTTGAGAACAACAACAAACGCCAGAAGCTGTATTTCCTCCGCTTCAAGGATACATCATCCAAAAATATGGATTTCCTCGTCAGCGGCAAGATTTCCGAGATCAACGGTGTCCTTAAATTCACGCGCGATGACGGCGTTGACGTGGAAGTTCATCCGATACGCTTCTACAACCGCCAATACCGGATCATAGTCAGGGGGGATGCCGGTGACGAAAAGATCTATTCCATGTGTACCTTGATCTATCCCGCCGACATTGCCATCTCCACAGTCCGCAAAACCGCCGCCGCCCATCAGGTGCTTACCGGAAAGATCGCCGGAGATATGACCATGCTCTCAACTGAAAACGTGGTCGCCAAAGGTATCGGATATCTGGAGATGATCCTGACCGACACCTATTGCGTGGAATATTGGAAGATGATGCTGGCATCCCGGGTGGTGCAGGCTCTTGCTCCGCTGGACGATTCTCAGCTTAAACCATTGCAGCGTATGCAAGCGCAACTGGATAAACTTCAATCTCTCAACACCTCCGACAAGCCGGTGTACAACGAATTGCTGAAAGAGAAAATCCGGGAATTTCTCTCTGCCGTCAAGTTTTCCGAGCTGAGAAGTGCCGGGAAGCAGATAAGTTTCAACCGCATGATGTTCAGCGATCTGGCATCGACCAAATATCAGTTGTTCGGCACTGCACTGGAAGTCGACGGCAAAGTCAAATATTCTGTTGTGCCGGCGTTGCGGGGAGAAACCTGCGATATCCTCTGCTTCGATGAAAATACCCAACAGAGCATTCTGGTCGGCAGATACACCGCCAACGGTATCATCATCAACGAAAAATACCGCAGCAAGGTCATCAACCGGCTGCTTTTCACCACAGCACCATGCGGCAGTATGGCAGCCCGCAGTAACGGGTTCAAAAACAACAAAGACAAGTATCCTGTTATCAAATGGCCGGAGTTCTGGCCGCAAAATCTCAAGGGAGATAAACAATGAAATTCTTTGTAAAAGATAATGGCAAAATCTACGGGCCCATTGAAGCACCCAAGATCGTCGATGCTATCTCGGACGGATTTTTTTCGCCGGACTGTATGCTCTCTCCGGATCGCAGCGATTGGCTGCTTTTCCGTCACGTCATGCCCAATGCGGTGATCCGTCCGTCATCTTCCCCGGAATATACCAAGCCGGTTCCGGCAGAGCCAAACGCCGTGAACACAACAGGATACAGCATCCCGTCAGCCAATACCGGGAGCAACGTCCCCCCATCTCCGATCCTGCCGCCCGCCAGATCCGGGAGCGGCAAAACCATCTTTGCCGTCATCATGACGGTCGTGGTGGTTCTGCTGGCGTGTGCCTGCGGATATTACTTCTTCTTCCGCCAGCCGGAAGTCACCGATTTCCGTCAGACGTGCCAGCAATATCAATCCGCAGTGGGGCTGGTCACCGTGGTGCTGGAAGATTCCGACGGCAAGCTGCTCTCCGGCAACGTCGGCAAGTTCATCCTTAAAGCAGAACACCCCATCGGCACTGCTTTTGCCATATCCTCCAACCGCTTCGTCACCAACTGTCATGTCGCATACGGTGTCAAAGAACGCAAAGATGCACTTATTGACAACTGGCTCTGGTCTCTGGTTCTGGAAGCCGCAAAACGCGATGGAGTAAAGACCACCGGAGAGTTTAACAGCTACGTCCAGAAACACAAAACCGCGATCAAAAAGGTCGCAGAACAACTGAAAAAGAAGGTCCGGGTACGCAGAGTGGAGATCCGCCTCGCTCACAGCAGCGGTAAAGCACTCCGGATCTCCGGTGTCCAGATACACCCGCGCTACAACCCCAAACCGGACAACGAATACCGGAACGGCGAATTTGACGTGGCGATCCTCCATACCAGAGAAAAGGTCGATATCTTTTTTCCCATCGCAGAAAAGAAGCTCCTCCACTCCCTCGCCGCCGGACAGAAGATCGCCTACATGGGATTCCCGATGGAAGGTTTGGATGATTCCGGGAACCTCGATATCAGCAATCCGGAAGCTATCTTTAAAGAGGGCAGCATCAACAAGATCACCGACTTCCACAACATCTTCTCCACACCTGAAAACAACCGCTCCATCATTCACGACATCCCGGCGGCAGGCGGTGCCAGCGGCAGTCCGATCTTCCTCCCCAACGGCAAAGTCGTCGCTGTTCTCTGGGGTGTCACCCATACCGGAAGGAACAATCAGGGTGCCCGCGTGGCATCTGCGGTTCAGCATAATATGGCGGTGCGTATCGATTCCCTCGATGCCGTCCACCAGGAAAGTATATATCACCTCAACGATTGGACAGGAGACAACGACTGATGAGTTCCAGCAGCTACACACTTAATTGGAAACGGCTCGACCCGGAGGCAAAGTTCGGCTTGAAGAGCAAAAAGTTCACCGGAGTAAACGGTATCGTCGCGCTTATTCTGGGATTAATATTCACCTTTGCGTTTTACCTTATACTTTATCCGGCGAAGTTTTTCGTATCGTCACAATTTATCGATATGTTTTTCCACGGCGGAGCGGAAAACCGCAGCTTCATTCCCTACGTCACCATGCTTCTGACCATGTGGTGCGTGGCGATCCTGGTACAGAAACAGAAAAAAATCAAAATTCAGCGCATGGCGATGACTGTGGAGATATTGCCGGACGATCCCGGCTTCATCCTCTCTCCGGACAACTCCTCGACCATCTTGAGACGTATCGAAGAACAGGTTTATATGGCAAGCGGTTTTATCGCATTGAACCGGATCCAGAAAACTTTGGCGAACCTGAAAAATATCGGACGCGTTTCCGATGTATCGTCCGTACTGAACGACTTTGCCCTCGCCGATGAAAAGTATATCGAAGGCACTTACACCGTGGTCAAGGGTTTGATCTGGGCGATCCCCGTCACCGGCTTCGTGGGAACCGTACTCGGTCTTTCTGATGCCGTCGGCGGTTTCGGACAGGTTATCTCGCAGGGCGTGGACATCGAAGTTATGAAAAACTCCCTCAGCGGCGTTACCAGCGGTCTGGCGGTGGCGTTTGAAACGACACTTATCGCGCTGGTGGCGGCACTCGTGCTGCAGTTGTATATGACGATCATCATGCAGAAAGAGGAGGATCTGATGAACGAATGTGCCGATTACTGTTACCGTAATGTAGTTTCCCGGTTGAAAATGATCGACACCGGAGATTGAGATTCCCGGCCATGTTCAAGAACAACGAAGCCCCCGTTTCACTCTTTTCCTTTCAGGATATCATCACCACGCTGACCGGCATCATGCTGCTGTTTCTGCTGGTGATGGCACTGATCATGATACAGGTGAATTCAGAACTGCAGAAAACTTCCCCGGTTTACGGACAGCTGCAGCAAGTTCGCAAGGAGAATGAAGCTCTGACTGCCGATATCCAGCGGACAGAAGAGGAGATCGCGGCTCTGCGCAAACGGGAACGGGAGTTGCAGAAACGGGACGATGCCCAGTTGAAACTGGACAAATTCTATCTGGAAACCCAGCTGAAAGAGCTGAAACGGGAACTTGATGATCTCAAGGGAAAACTTAAAAATCTGCAACAGAAAAAAATCGTTCAAACCAAACGCCGACAGGAACTTGACCGGAACCACCGGGAACTTGAGCAAAAGAAAAAAGAGCTGGTCACGGTAAAAGATCGTATCGAAAAAGAGAAAGACAAAAGTAAAAATCTCACCCGGAAAATCGACGAAAAACGTCGCACGATCACCATCACCACCGGCGGTGATACCAACAAAAAGCCGTTGATACTGGAGTGTTCCGGCAACAGTGTGCGCGTGATCCCTCACGACAGAGGGAAAATGCACACGTTCAGATGCGAAACTCCGGTCATCGCGGATATGCTGGATGAAACGATCAAATTCGTGCGCCGTTTTCCGGCAGGAGAGAATTATTATGTTTTGCTGGTAAAGCCAAGTGCGGCATCGTACATGAATTATTTCCTGAGAAAATTGAGAACTGCGATTCCGAAGCTGGAATACGGCATGGAACCGGTGCTGGAAAATGAGGAGTTCTTCTGATGGCAAAAGGCGAACTTCCGGGCAGCATGGATCTGCTGCTGGATACCATGTGCAACACTTTCGGCGGGGTCATGTTCATCGCCATAAGCATGGCATTGACCATCTCGCTGTGCCAGAGCAATCTGGATCCGGCAAAGCATGAAGCGCAGGCAAAAGAGCAGCTGGAACAGCTCCGGCAGGAAAATATCCAACTGCAAAAAAAGCAGCAGGAACTGGATAAAAGCGTGGAAGATTTGAGAAAACACAAGGTGGAAACTCCGGATGTTTCCGAATCACTGGCAGAAGAAGTCGCGCAGATGGAAATGCAAAAAAAGCACCGCGAACGTCAGCTCCGGAGCATGGAACAGCAGTTGGAGCAAGAGCATACCGCCACCGGCAAACTCCAGCGGGAAAATGACAGAAAATCAGAGAAACTCGCCGGAGAAAAGAGAAAGCATGAGCAGGATATCCGGAATTTGAACAACCGTTATGCCAATTTGCAGGATGAAAATGACAAACTGCGCAGCGAGCTTGCGCAAATACCGGTCAAACGTCTCCATTTTTCCCGGAAGCGGCGGACCAGCTCCGTGCCGTATATCGTTATCATAAGCAATGACCGGCTTTACCGTCTGGGATATAAATCTTATGAATCATCGCGGGAGATAAGTGTCGTCCGGGAAGGCAATGTTCTGCGTCTGACACCGCTTCATGGCATCTCTCTGAACAAAGTAATGAGTGGAAACAGTGCCGATGTGCTGCCGGGATTCAACCGGAAGAAGCACTTTGTCTGGATAATGGTTTCTCCGGAATCCTTTGATTCGTTTGTAAGTTTCCGCCGTTTTATGCGGAAGCTCAATTACGAGGTGCATTGGTACACGACAGAAAGAATGGTATTGTTTTTGGTGCAAAATGCCGAATATTCTTCGGCCAACTGACAGGGAAGAAAAATGAAGAACACTCTCTTGCTCTCACTTATCGGAGTTATCGCCGGGATACTGATTTCCGGTTGTGATGCGCCGCCGCCGGAAAAAAAGCCGGAATGGAAAAAGATTCCCCGCCGGGAGAAGAAGAATGAGAAAAAAGATGAATCGACCATCCCGGAGTGGCTGAAAGATCCTGAGCCTCCCCGCTCCCCGAAGAATGAGAAGAAAAATGAGGAGAAGAAAGATAAGAAGAAAAAAGAGAGTGAATGTAACGGCGGCGGGAACGGCGGGAACGGCAGAAGCGGCGGGAACGGCGGGAACGGCGGGAACGGCGGAAACGGCGGAAACGGCGGAAACGGCGGAAACGGCGGAAACGGCGGAAACGGCGGAAACGGACGGGGTAACAGTCCGCATCCGGAAGCG